>NZ_DJHG01000069.1:0-134382 GCF_002432955.1 Mesotoga sp. UBA5825
TCACAAGTAACGATTGCAATCTTTGAATATGCGATCGCCTTTTTCCGGTAATTCTGTGGACCACTGCTGGAAAGTCTTTCACGACAAATCGCAGATTTTTCTCACTGGAAGAACCGGTTTCTTAGTCCAAATGATGCTCTTTTCTTTTTTTGAATTATCCATATATTGTGGTAAAATCATTTTTGGACACAATTTATAGAGCCCTTCATCATTAGCAGATTCATGGAGGTATTGAGATGTTGAATGTAAGAAAAAGGAATGGAGCCATAGTCGAATTCGACCTGGAGAAGATAATCAACGCCATGAAGAAAGCATTTGAGGCGACTGAAACACATTTTAACGAGGATATTCTTGAGAGGGTTGCGCTAAGGGTAGTAGCCGATTTTCAGCCGAAGGCCACCGATAATCTGGTGGACATTGAGGATATCCAAGATTCCGTTGAAAGAACTTTGGAGAGTCTAGGATTCGCTGACGTCGCCAAAGCCTATATTCTATACAGAAGGCATCGAGAAAAGCTAAGAGAACTCGATTCTTCCATGCTCGATTTCTCTAAGACAGTCAACAGTTATCTTGACATGCTCGACTGGAGAGTTCACGAGAACTCCACAGTAACCTACTCTATCGGCGGTCTGATTCTGCACAACAGTGGAACTGTGACCGCCAATTACTGGCTGAGGGAGGTATACGATCCCCAAATTGGGAATGCCCACCGCGAGGGGGACATTCACATCCATGATCTATCGATGCTCTCGGGCTACTGCGCGGGTTGGAGCCTGAGACAGCTCATAGAAGAAGGACTTGGTGGTGTACGTGGAAAGGTATCCTCCTCACCTGCAAAGCATCTATCAACGCTCGTTAACCAGATGGTCAATTTCCTCGGAATACTTCAGAATGAATGGGCAGGCGCCCAGGCGTTCTCTTCATTCGACACCTATTTGGCCCCATTTGTAAAAGTAGATAACCTCTCTTTGAAGGAAGTAAAACAGAACATTCAGTCTTTCGTTTTCGGAGTAAACACACCTTCGCGATGGGGAACACAGGCCCCCTTCACGAATGTTACTCTTGACTGGGTGGTTCCATCTAAGCTAAAGAGCGAACCTGCTATTGTCGGCGGCAAAGCTATGGACTTCACATATGGTGATTGTCAGGAAGAGATGAAGATGATTAACCGAGCCTTTCTGGAAATTCTCGACGAGGGTGATGCCAACGGACGCGGTTTCCAGTATCCGATACCCACATATAATATTACAAAGGATTTCGATTGGGACAACGAAGACGCCCAGCTTCTATTTGAGATAACCAGCAAATACGGTACTCCATACTTCCAGAACTTCATAAACTCTGATCTGGACCCGGATGATGTCAGAAGTATGTGCTGCAGGCTTCAGCTCGATAAACGAGAACTGAAGAGAAGAGGGGGAGGGCTCTTCGGCTCGGATGAGTTCACTGGGTCTATCGGCGTCGTTACGATAAACTTGCCGAGAATTGCATACCTTAGTAAGAGCGAAGAAGAGTTCTTTGCACGTCTTTCTAAAATGATGGATTTGTCGAGCAGAAGCCTTGAAATAAAGAGATCGGTAGTGGAGAAACTGAACAGTGAAGGCCTTTATCCATACACAAAGAGATATCTGAAGAACTTCGATAACCATTTTTCTACGATTGGCTTGATAGGAATGAATGAAGCAAGTATGAATGCCCGATGGATCAGAAAGACTATAGCCGAAGAAGAGGGCTATCAGTTTGCATTGAGAGTGCTGGACTTCATGAGAAACAAGATGATCGGCTATCAGGAGACAACCGACCATCTCTACAACCTCGAGGCGACACCGGCCGAATCAACGGCTTACAGGCTCGCCAAGATGGACAAAGAGAAATTCCCTCAAATACTTACTGCGGGAAAGGACAACCCGTATTACACAAACTCCTCTCACTTACCGGTAGACTACACAAGAGATATCTTCGCAGCGCTTGATCTGCAGGAGGAACTCCAACAGAAATACACAGGCGGCACCGTATTCCATGCTTTCCTTGGGGAGAGAATCTCCGACTGGCAAACCACCCGGCAGCTGGTAAAGAAGATTGCAGAGAATTATAGAATTCCCTATTTTACTATATCGCCAACCTATTCTGTCTGTCAGAACCACGGATATATAAGAGGTGAACAGTTCACATGTCCCGAATGCGGAAAGCCAACCGAAGTGTATTCAAGGATTACAGGCTACTACAGACCAGTACAGAACTGGAACACTGGAAAACAGGAAGAATTTAAGACGAGAGAGACTTACAGAATTAGGGGAGAAAGAGTAGATGAATTTCGCAGGAATGGAGAGGGTCAGTCTAGTGGACTATCCGGGCAAAGTAGCCCTGACACTGTTTACCTCAAGCTGTAATTTCGACTGTGCTTATTGCCACAATCCTGAACTGAAGAAATCGGTAGAGGAGAAAGTTGGTGAATCAGAGGTCTTCAAGTACCTTGACAGAAGAGCGGCTCTCATTGATGCGGTTGTTATTACCGGGGGGGAGCCTACACTCAGGGCAGATGATCTAATTCCATTTGTCGAAAGACTGAAGGCCCAATTTCCGACTGTGTTGGTTAAGCTCGATACCAATGGCTGGAATTCAGACATTCTCAGGGAGTTCCTGAATGTCATCGACTATGTCGCAGTTGATCTCAAGTCTCTGAACTATGAGCCTTTTTCTACTGTAAATCTGAAGCAAATCCAGAAGAGTATTGAATTGGCAAAGACTTTCTCCACTCATGAGATAAGGATCACAATGTTTCCACCTTACGTTCCTGAAAAGGATTTCGAAGAGCTCGCGAGAATGTGCAGCGGGGCGTCGTTGGTTTCAGTTCAGCAGTATAGACCGGTATCCGGGTTTTGCGAATCGCCACCTTATCCGGATTCAGTGTTAAGCGAATTCGCCGACTCGCTCTCTGAATATGTGAAAAACGTTTCCGTTAGGAAGTAAGCTGAAGGACATGGGGTGCCAGAAGAACCGGCCTTTTTTCGTGGCCGGTTCTCTCGTTTTGTGCTTGCAAAGAAAAGCAAATGATCTTCTTGTGAAGCTAGCCAAGAAGTTACCTGAGTTCGAAGTAGAATTTGAAACCGTCTCCCCCGAAGAATACTTGAGGCTCCACTCCAACTCCCAGTGGTGTTCTCCACTCGAAACCTATTCCTATCGACAGACCGAGAGTGGCGTTGTCACCCGCGGCCGCCATCAAGTAGAGCTTGGGAATGAAGACGCTCATATCATCGGAAGGAGCAATTCCGAAGCTCTCAGTAAGAGGGACTCCTGCCTGAAGTATCTCCAGCGCATAGAATCTAGGATTAAATGCATTGGGGTTCCAGCCCTTGAGATCGGTGCTTCCTCCCAGGTAGAAACTCCTGGTGACCGGCGCAACTCCGAAATAAGTCACACCTGCTCTTGTCTCACTCTCGATATAAATTCTTCCAATGATCCTGTACCAGTAATTTACAGACGCCTTCTGCTGGAGATAGCATATTCCTTCCCCAAATCCAAAGGAAAGATTTGTCTGCCCGTAGAGATTACCTCTCTTCTCCTGATAATTGTCTTCATCCCCAAAGGCAAAGGCTCCTGTTAGTATTGATACAGAGTAGTCGTTTGAATCCGTAGCCTCAAATGTTGCACTTTCAAAGGTGTAAGAGAGTCCAGCAACGTAGTCTCCAAAGGGATATGTCGCACCCAGATCTACAGAACTAAGAGAAAGAATAGTATCTGCTTGCCACGGAACATCTTTAAACAGAGTCACTTCAATGAAGGGATTGATTCCTGTTCCAAAGACGCTAAGGGTGCTTGCGCCAAATCTCAATCCCCCCCAGAAGAACTCGGGTTGGGGAAGGAACCCGAGGATTTTCTTGTCGGTCAATCTGAGAAACCGAACCCCGCCATAGAGATTAACACCGGTACCGAGGAGATTTCTCTCCCCCAAACCCATCGACATGTACTTGCCGAAATAGGGATAGATTGTCGGGCTCTCCTGAACCGTAATCACCAGCTTATAGTCGCCATTTGAGTCTCTAAGCTGAAAATATACGTCTGTAAAGAGACCGCATTCTTCCAGATTTCTCTTTGCCCTGTAGACTCTCTCGATATCCAATTCTTCACCGATCTTGAGCCCGGAAATATTGATCACCACTTGTGGAAGTGTCTTATCAACACCTGTTACTTCAATTTCAACGATTTTGTTGGCAAAAACCGTCAGAGAAAAGAAAATGAATATTACCGACAGAAGTATTCGCTTCATCTCATCACCTCACTCAAGCAACGCGTTGACTTTCGTCACAGCACTATCGAAAGCCGATTTTGGCTCTGAAACCCCTTTTCTTACCTGCTCAACAGCGTCGTAAAGAATATTCCTGATCTCAATAATATTTGTGTGAACCGGCCTGGGTCTGGCAAACTCTATCGAGTCTATTGGAGCCTTCAACTGCGGGAAGCGCTGCCAGATAAGCTGTATCTCAAGAGAACTCATTGCAGACTTCAGAACCGGCATGTATCCCGTTCCCTCATACCAGAACAATGTGTTCTTCTCTGAAACCATCCATTTGATGAAGGTCCAGGCGGCCTGAAGCTTCTCTTCTGAGAGTCCGGCCATTATGGCAAGAGAACCTCCTCCAAGCGTTGTGGTTTTCTGCTTACCTTCAGGAAGAGGGGCTACTCCCAGACTCCAGGGTATGTTCTCGAGAGCGTACCGAATTCCTCCGCTCGTCATGGGGCCCATCGAGATTCTCCCCATTGTGAAGGACTGTATTCCTTCATCGATGGTCAAGTCCACCGGAGACAAACCCTCGACGAACCAACGCCTCCACGTTTCCAGAGCCTCGACTCCCTCAGGAGAGTTGATTACACACTCGGTCATATCTTCATCGAAAATCTCTCCTCCGTTCTGCCAGACAAGAGGTTCAAACTGATAGAACATGGTGTCTACACCCCATAAGAGACCATACTGAGAGGGTCTGGAATCCAGAGATTTTCTTATTGTGAGTCTTCTGGCGTATTCCTCGAGTTCCTCCCAGTTCTGAGGAGGTCTGTCTGGATCAAGTCCCGCTGCTCTGAAATGATCCTTGTTGTAAAAAAGCATAAGCGCACTGATGTTGAAAGGAAGCGCATATGGCTTTCCGTCACGAACTATTGTCTGCCAGAAGCTCTGGACAAAGTCATCGGGGTCAAGCGTAGGATCGCCGGCCAGAAGATCTGTGAGATCCTGGAGAGAATGGTCTTTTGAAAATATCTGGATGTGCTCGATGTTAACCTGTGCTACATCCGGCCCTTTTCCAGCCAGCAAAGCCGCCTTTAGTTTCGTAACGGTCTCATCGTACGAGCCCTGAAAGATTGCCCTTACAGTGATGTCCTTGTGTGCCTTGTTGAAATCAGATACGAGTTTGTCGATAATCGGCTTCTGATAATCGGACATCGAGTGCCAGAATGTGAGCGTGACAGCTCCCATTCCCGTTAGTGCAAAGATCATCAAGATAACTACCATGGTCACTCTTTTCATCTCTTCCTCCTTATCGCTATCCTTTTAGTCCCGTAAGGGTTATTCCCTTCACGAATTGCTTCTGAGCGATGAAATAGGCTATCATGATCGGAAGCGTAGCCACTACAGTTGCGGCCATAAACTCTCCCCACTGTATTCCCCCTTCAGACTTGAACATTGCTAGTCCCAACTGAACAGTTCTCATCTCAGGTTCGCTAATAATCAAGAGGGGCCAGAAGTAGTTGTTCCATGACCACATGAAAGAAAAGACTGCGATTGTTGCTATCGCGGGTTTTGTGAGAGGCAAAAAAACATTGAACAGAGTTCTTAAAGGACCGCAACCATCGATTATCGCAGCATCCTCTAGATCCCTTGGAATCGTGAGAAAGAACTGCCTCAGAAAAAAGATCGAGATCGCAGTGGCTGCGTGAGGAATAATGAGGCCTAGGTATGAGTTGTCCAGATTGAGTCTCATTACAACGAGATACTGCGGAATCATTACGACTTGCTGAGGGATCATCATAGTTGCCAGAAAGATGTAGAATATCACTTCTCTGCCCCTAAATTTCATTCTCGCAAATGCAAAGGCCGCTAGAGAGGCCGTCACAAGTTGCAAGAAAGTGGTTCCCAGCGCTACGATAGTGCTATTGAGAAGGTATCTTGCGAATGGAACTTTCGTGAAAACACTAACATAATTCTTCAGAGTGAACTCCTTCGGGATAAGAGAAAAGGGATCCATGAGAATCTCTCGCAAATCCTTAAAGGAGGTCATGAAAGACCAGAAAAACGGGAAAATCATCACAACTGCACCGGATATCAACACGAAGTACTTCAGAATCCTTCCAATCCTCTTACTCATAATGAACAGTCCTTTCAATTGTCTTTACCTGGAATGCAGTCAAAAATATCACAAAAAGGAAGAGAACAAAGGCCATTGCGGACGCATAGCCAAACCTGTAATAGGAGAAGGCCTCTCGATAAAGCCGAAACACGACAACGGAGGTTGTATTAAGCGGTCCGCCGTCTGGAGTCATAACCATAATCGGTCCAAAGACCTGGAAGGAGCTTATGCTGAACATTATGAGAAGGAAGAACGTTGTCGGTGAAAGAAGCGGAACGGTGATCTTTCTCAACATCTGGAACCTGTTAGCTCCACTCAACGCCGCCGCTTCATAGTATGTGGTCGGGATATTCTGAAGACCGGCCAGATAGACAACCATGGCATATCCGATATTCTGCCATATTCCCATTAGAATTATCACGAAAAGCGCTACGCTCGGCCCCTGCAGAATTCTGGGAAGCTGAATGCCTGTCCAGTTGAAAAGAATTTGAATTACGCCCTGAGGATTAGTTAACCAGTTGATGTAATCCCCGCCAAACAAGGAGATGATATGATTCACATAACCGAGTTCCGTACTGAACAGAAAGCTGAAGCCCATACCGGCAGCTATAGGCGATGTTACTACCGGAAGGAAGTAAATCATTCGAAAGAACCCTATCCCCTTCATCGTCGAATCGTTCAGAAGATTGGCAAAGAGAAAACCGATAAGGAGCGAAAAAGGGAGAACGCCGAGAATGTAATAAGCGGTGTATAACATTGAGTCCCAGAATTCGCTCGATGAGAGAATCTGTGAGTAGTTACTCAAACCCACGAAAGTCATTGTCGGAGACAGGTCCCACTCAAAAAAGCTAATGGCAAATGAGTAAATCAATGGATATAACAGAAAGAAACCAATAATTGCACCTGCAGGTGCAATAAATATGTAAGGAGTAGCTTTCTTCACCTGTAGACCCCCATGATGCTATTGGTCAAATACTGAAACACCAGCCCTTCCTTGAACGCCCACAAATTTCAAAATCCTGAAGACTCAACTAACTTGAGAGTCTAGTCGCACCGACATAAATACCACCCTGTCGTAGATGAAAGCCTAACGTCTTTTACAATGGGAAAATTCTCTTTGAGCTCTTCGAAGGCTTTCGGAACGAAGTTTCTGTAATCGCTTCTTTCGAAGAACTCGACAACATAGACCAAGAGATTTCTATTCGGAAAGAACTCATGAACCAGAACCTCTTTCCTGCATATTCTGCGACTCTCTCTATAAAACTTCTCCCTGCCGTCAATCTTATGACCGTGTACAACATAAGATGCAACGAGAAGATCAAAACTATTGTCTTCAAAGGGAAGCTTCTCAAAAAAGTCGCCTTGAACGACTTTGACTCCGCTTTCCTTAAGATTATGCTTCGCTATCGCTACCATGGGAGTCGAAGCATCAACAGCCGTTACTCGGTATCCCAGTTCGTCGAATGCTTTGGCAAGAGCACCTGTTCCGCAACCGATATCGAGAACGCTCTTGATGTCGTCGCCAAGTAGAGAACGATGTTCTTTCAAAAGGCTTCGATAATTCTTAAGCTGCGACTTGAAAGCAACGTTATAAAATGGGGCAATTAGTGAAAACAGCAAGACATGAGCTTTGTTTCCCATCTATCCTCCTCACTTAGATAATATCAGAAATTCTCCAGAATTCGGCAAAGCTAGATTTGTTGTTGACATTGTTAGCTGCAACCAGTATAATATATATGATTACTGCATATATAGGAGGTGACAATATGCCATTTGGATCTGGTCCTATGAGGTTTAGAGACGGTTCCTGCAGATACTACGGCTTCGGCCCTGGATATGGAGCGGGATACGGAAGAGGAATGGGATACGGTAGGGGATTTGGACCCGGAAGAGGTTTCGGTTATTATGGACCATACGCCTATGATCAGGAGATTTCACCTGAGATGGAGAGTCAGGAACTGAAGGAGTATCAAGCGATGCTTAAGAGAGAGCTTGAGATGATCGGCGAAGAACTCAAGGAAATAGAGAAGAGATTGGAAACGCTTGAAAACACAAACAGTACTGAAGAGGAGGAGTGAGAATATGCCGTGGAGAGATGGAACTGGACCCGAAGGTTATGGGCCGATGACCGGCTGGGGCATGGGAAACTGTGCTCCCGATGATCAAGTGTCGAGGCCGACACCCGCAAGGAACTACTACCGACCATTTCCGAGGAGAAGACTTTTTCTCGGAAGAAGGATGGGTTTTGGGGGAGGATTTGGAGCCGGAAGAGGCATGGGCTATCGCTTCAGGAGATGGTGGTAGGCCTTGGTTATTGCCGTACTAAGTGGCAAGGGAGGCACAGGAAAGACAACCCTTGCCACAAACCTCGCATACGCAATATCTGAAGAGTTTGATGTTCAACTTCTGGACGCAGACGCAGAAGAACCCGATGTACATCTGTTTTTTAACCCAAAGATTGACCATGAAGAGGAAATTGAGCTGATGCTTCCCGTAATAGACAAGGAAAAGTGCACTCGTTGCCGCAAATGCGCTGAAGCCTGCCAGTTTGGAGCACTTTCTGTTTTTGACACGGGTGTCATGGTCTTTGAATCTTTGTGTCATGGCTGCGGTTTGTGCACTTTTGTCTGTCCCGAGAAGGCAATCAGCGAGAGGCCAAAAACCATTGGAAAAGTCATGACGGGTAAGATCAACAACAGAATCGATTTTGGAATGGGAATACTGGAAATTGGAGAACCATCTCCTGTAAGGGTTATCAGAAAGCTTAAAGAGAATATCGATCGAAATAAGGTCGTCATCATTGATTCTCCCCCGGGAACGTCCTGTTCCGTGGTAGAGACACTAAGAAAAGTAGATTTCGCGATACTGGTAACCGAACCCACTCCATTTGGTCTTCATGATTTGAAACTTGCAGTTCAAATTGTAAGAGAGATGGGAATTCCTTTCGGTGTCGTAATCAACAGAGATACGAATTCTTACACAATGATAGATGAGTATGCTGGTGAAGAAAACCTCGTTCTCCTCGAAAGAATACCCTTTGACCGCAGCATAGCGGAAGCCTATTCAGAAGGCAAGCTATTTACTGAGACTTCGCCATCATGGAAGATACGGTTCAAAAAACTGGCGGAAAAGATCATCTCTTCATCGGGGGTGTCATGATGTTCCAACTTGCCATAGTAAGTGGAAAGGGCGGAACTGGAAAGACAACACTTGCAGGATCGCTTTCCTCTCTTTTTGACTCAATAGTGATGGCCGATTGTGACGTAGACGCACCAAACCTTCACCTCATTCTCGAGAATAAGCAGATCGAGAGATTTGAATACTATGGTGGCAAAAAGGCCGAAATTTCTGATCAATGCATATCATGCGGACTCTGCGAGAAATTCTGCAGGTTCGATGCGATTATCAGGGGAGGTCCTTACTCAATCGATCCCTACGCATGTGAGGGATGCGGCATGTGTGTGGCTGTCTGCCCGGCAGATGCGATTTCACTCAAAGACAATAAATCGGGCGATTACTTCTTGTCTCAATCGAATGAAATCCCTCTTGTCCACGCTTTATTGACTCCAGGGGAAGAGACTTCTGGAGGGTTGGTGGCCGAGGTCAGAAAGCTGGCAATTAATGTCGCAGAGAGAGAAAAAAGAGAAGTAATTGTGATCGATGGTGCCCCGGGAATAGGGTGCCCCGCAACTTCATCGATTACCGGGGCAACTTACGTTCTTGCAGTTGCCGAACCGACTGTTTCTGGAAACCACGATCTTGCAAGGATAGTGGAGACAATAAAACATTTCAAGAGAGACTTTGGAATAGTTATAAACAAATGGGATTTGAATACATCCAAGAGCGCTTTCATAGAGTCCTGGTGTGGAGCCAACGGTATAGAACTGCTCGGCAAGATTCCCTTTGACGAGCAGGTAGAGAAAGCGACGATTATGGGGAAACCGGTTGTTGCAATGGAAGACTCTACGGCAGCGCAAGCAATAAAGCGAATTGCCTTGAGGTTGAAACGGAAAATTTCCGGAGGTGTAGAAGAATAATGAAAATAGCTATCCCAGTGAAAGAAAAGAGTATCAACAGCATCCCAGACGATAGATTTGCCAGAGCTAAGTTCTTTCTGCTGTATGACCCGGAAACGGGAAGCGAAGAATATGTAGAACCAGACAACAGTGTGGCGCACGGTGCCGGACCTATGGCAGTAAATATGCTCACAAAGCAAGGGATAGACACAATAATAGCTTTCCATCTTGGAGGCAACGCCATTCAAGCTATAGAAGCAGCAGGCATGGCCTTCTATGAAGCCTTTGTCGGCACGGCAAAGGAGAACATTGAAGCTGTTCTTAGCAGAAGGAAAAAATAAATCCACGGGCCTATCCTCTGATATCCCGATCCCTATGTCACTCATTGAGGCTTTTGTATGCCTGGATTTTGTCTAAGCAAATAGATTCACTTCAAATAGAGCGCAAGAGAATTCCGAGCATCTTACTCTCTGCCGGTTGTAAGCGGTGTAAAATACACTGAGAGGTGATACCGGTGAGAAAAGAGGAACTTGCAATGCAATTTGACTTGCTCTCGAGACTTCTCAAGGTCATAAGAGACAACCCGTTCAAAGTGAGAACCTACGAATTCGCCGCAAGAATAATCAGATCAAATTTGCCGGAAGGCCGTCTCTCAGATGGTGACATAACAAAGCTTTTAGAAATAAGAGGCATTGGAAAGGCCGTAGTGGACAAATCTCTCGAGTACCTACAGAAGGGTGAGATCAGCAAGGTATGTGAGATAAGTGATGAAATGCCCTCGCCAATATACCTTCTCACCTCTCATAACCTTGTAGACGCTGAAGTAATTTCCTTCATGTGGAAAGATATGGCGATCGTTGAGCCACAGGAAATAATCTCCTTTCTTACTAGTAGAAAGGAGAGTCTGAAGCTTTCATCCGACAGACTCTCCGAAATTGAGGCCTTACTTGAAGGTCCAAAGGCCTCTGAGAACTAAATGAAGTAGATTTCGGAATACTTATCGATGACATACTTCAAGAAATAAGAAGAATCTAGCTCCTTTCCCGTCGCTACTTTGAGAAGCCTCTCCGGTTCATGCTTTCTGCCTACAGCATGAATATTCTTTCGCAACCAGTCTACAAGAGCCAGAACGTCTCCCTTCTCAATCCTCTTTTCGAGATTTGGGATATCCTGTCTTGCTTTCGCGTACATTTGAGCGGCGTAAAGGTTTCCAAGCATATACGAGGGGAAGTATCCGATCATTCCCGATGGCCAATGAATGTCCTGCAGCACACCGTCCCGGTTGCTCTCAGGTTCAATTCCCAGGTATTCTCTCATCTTTGCATTCCAGGCAGCCGGAAGCTCAGACACTTTCAAATCGCCTTTCATCAACGCTTCTTCAAGCTCAAACCTTACCATGATATGAAAGTTGTATGTCACTTCGTCGGCTTCTATTCTTATCAACGAAGGTTTGACATTGTTTACAGCTCTATAGAAGTCACCAAGCGAAACACTCCTGAAGTTTGACGGGAAAGCCTTCTGAATCTGAGGATAGAAAAACGATAGAAACTCCTTGCTTCTTCCCACTATGTTTTCCATCATTCTTGACTGCGATTCGTGGATTCCTAATGAACATGCACCATATATAGGTGTATCTTTCAGAGAAATCGGCAGCCCCTGCTCATAAATTGCGTGACCCCCCTCATGGATAGATCCAAACAATGAGGGCGTGAACTCTTCGATCACGTACTTGGTAGTCACTCTAACGTCATTCACTCCAATGCCAATCGTGAATGGATGGACAGTCTCATCCAGCCTACCTGCATCGAAGTCATAGCCAATGAATTTCAAAGCCCTTCTGCTGAGCTTCTCCTGAGCCCTCTTGCTGAACATCCCTTGAAGGATTGACGTGTCAGGATGTGTGCCTTTATCCAATATCTTTTTTACGAAGGGTATTAGTTCTGATTTCAGTGGTTCGATGACCTTCCGTAGCTTTCTTGCCGTCATCCCTTCTTCGTAACCTTCGAGTAGCGCATCATAGGGGTTTTCTTCATAACCATACAGTTCTGCCATTTCTCTAGAAAGATCGACAATCTCTTCCAGATATGGCTCCAAGCTGCTAAAGCTGTTTTCTTTTCGCGCTCTCTCCCATACCCTTTCACTCTTAGACGTTAGGACGGAAAACCTATGATGAAGCTCAGGTGGAATTGACCTGGCCCTTTTGTATGCTTTCGTAGCAACCCTGACCATTGCTTTTTCATCATCTGTTAATCCTTCTTGGGTTGCTCTTTCGTTCAACTGGCTTAACAATGCTCCAAATTCATCTGAGACTGCCTTCTTGAATGCAAGAGTTGATACATAACCTAGAGCCTCCGCCCTATTCTCGGCCCCTTTAGGGGGAATGTAAGTCCTCAAATCCCAGACCATCAGGGCCGCTGCATTCTGAAGATATGAGATCTCGGAGTATTCTGATTTAAGCTGATCTATTAATTCCAAAACTGCACCTCCAATTCGATGAATTATATCATGGTCCGACTCGGCTATTCTAAGAGCCTCTTAAGTATCCTCAACCATTAGGAATCACGAAAGCTGCTTCGCCTTTCTTCCGCCGTATGAGATAGCAAGGATAGCAAGAGAAGCGAAGTAAGGTAAAGACAATAGTAACTTAGGAGATATTTCTGTGGAAACTTGCAGGAAGATGGAGAGTTCTGTAACAAAGCCCAACATGACAGCCGAAACAACTACAAGAAGCGGGTTCTTTCTCCCCATTATTACGGCAACAAGAGCCAGCCATCCGCGCCCCCCAGACATATTGGATACAAAGGCTCCTAACGGTATGGAAAGTGCTGAACCGGCCAAACCCGTGAACACTCCACTGCCAATGTATGCTATGAATCTCATTTGATCTACTCTAACACCGCTGTAAAAGGCGCTTTCATCGTCATACCCACAGGCCCGCAATTTCACCCCAACCACCGTCTTCTTGAAAAGATAGAAGAGAGCAAATGGAGTGGCAAAGGCGATTAGATCAAAAAAACCGAGTCCATTCAACCAACCAAATACAGTACCGCCTAAGACATCAATAGAAAGAGCGGCAGGCCTGGGGGAACCTCCGAAGACAATTGTGCCTTTACTACTGAACCAAACGTCCGTCAACACTACAGTCAATCCGACGGATAGAAGGTTGACCGCAATTCCGACAACAAAGAGATTCGCCTTCAGAAATCTCACTGCAAAGTAGATAAGCGATGAAAGAATGATCGACACAATAATAGAAGCAAGAGTTCCGAGAAGGATGCTTCCCGTGGTCGATGATATTACTACTGCAAAAAACGCACCTGAGAGAATTGTACCCTCAAGTCCAATATTGAGCCATCCCGAAACCTCTGTCAGCAATCCTCCGCTTGCTGCAAGAACGATAGGCGTCGAATTCCTTATTGTGTCACGTACTATGGCTTCAAACATATCTTCTTCTCCTGAAGCTCACGGGAGCAAGTGCCTCTGCAGTGACTAGAAAGAAGACCACTGCCTGGACTATCTTAGCCAGTTCAGGCGTGACACTCGCTTCAATAGATGATATCTGTGCTCCGCTTTCCAGGTATGCAAAGAACAGAGCTGCAGGAATAACAAACAACGGGTGATTTCTTGCGATAAGGGCAACCGCTATTCCATTCCATCCGTATCCGGCCGAGAAACCCCTCATAACTCTACCGTGTGCGCCTATTACATCGATTATCCCTGCGGTGGAAGCAAGTCCCCCACTCAGAAAGAGAGACCAAAAAATGACTTTGCTGGTATTCACACCTGAATAACGAGCGAACATCCTGTTCTTGCCCGAAATTCTTAATTTGAAGCCTTCTCTAGTCCTGAACATGAGAAACCAAAGAACAAAAGCGACTATCAGTGAGAAAAAGATCCCAGTATGCAGACTTGAAGGTTGCATGAGTCTTGAAAACCTGAGATTCGCGGGCAAACTTAAGGATGCCGCAAGTCCCGACTGTCTGTCGTTGAAAGGTCCCTCAACGAAATAGTCTACGACAAGAATTAGCCCATTGCTGAGCAATAGAGAAGAGATTAGCTCACTGACACCCATACGAATTTTGAGGACGGCTGACAAACTTGCCGCCCCAGCCCCAAACAAGAAACTCACCAGGATCATTGCCGTAATCCCTAGAGTACCAGACAAATTACCCGATAGAAGTATACCTGTCGCAGTCCCGACAAATGCCCCGAGATATACCTGCCCTTCAATGCCAAGATTGAAGGAAGACGAACTGAAGGCTATTGAGGCTGCAAGCCCGGTGAGGATAAGTGGAATTGCATTTGAAATAAGATTGCCAAAGTAAAACCTGTCTGAAAAGACGGAAAGGAAGAATGATCGGGCCGAATTGATGGGCTCTTCACTCATCAAAACTACGAGTAATAGCCCGGCAATCAGTGCAATACCTATAACAAGGAGTGATCTTCTCAAATCTTGAAAGCTTGTCATCTTCGATCTTCCCTCAACGTTCCAGCAAAATGCTCTCCTATTGCCTTCTTGCTGAGTGCTGGTCCGTTCGCTCCGGAAAAGACTATCCTTCCCTCTGACATCACAACAACTCTATCCGCCACAATTAGTGCTTCGTCAAGATCAGAAGTGAATATCACAATGGCCATCTTCTCTTTAATACTCTCTAGAGTGCTGCGCAGCTTCTCCAGATGTCTGACATCGAGCCCTCTAAAAGGCTCTCCCAGGAGAAGAAGCTTTGGCTCCGAGCTGATCTCTCTAGCTAGCAGCAACTTTTGCAGGTTTCCACCAGACAAAGTGAAAACCGGATCGCCGATACTGCCAAACACAACACCATACTTAGAAAGCAGTTCCCTCGCATAGTTATCCATTTCTCTGCCCGAAACAACCCAGCCTCCACTGAGGACTCTCTGAATAACTAGATTGTCCCGTATCGATGAACCTCTACAACTCGCCAACTTATCTCTGTCTGAAGGTAGCGAAGCCACTCCGAGTCTTCTGAGTCTATGCGGCGGTAGATTGGTAACGTCAATTCCGCCGAGCAGGATTCTTCCAGAAATCACCTTTCTAACTCCGAATAGTCCTTCTTGAAGCTCCTCCTGGCCATTGCCGGCCACTCCCGTTATAGCGATAAGCTCACCCTTTCTAGCCTCGAAAGATACATCCCTGACTGCATCTGACCCTTCTACAGAAGACTCTACACAGATCTTCTCAACTTTTAGAACGACCTCTTCCGACAAGGAACTCCGGACAGAAGACCCGGGAGATTCTTCTCCGGCCATCAAATCGTACAGTCCTTCGACCGAGATCTCATCTTTCCTGAAACTGCCTACTATAACCCCGGATCGAATCAGGTAAATCCTGTCGGACACAGAATAAGCTTCCCGCAGCTTATGAGTAATGAACACAATGCTCTTACCTTCACCCTTAAGTTTGTTGAAGGTTTCGAACAACTCTGCCTTCTCGTTTTCGGAGATCAGAGCGGTCGGTTCGTCGAATATTAAGATATCTGGCGAGTTCTGAAGCAGCCTCAGGATTTCCACTCTCTGTCTCTCTGCCAAGGAAAGAGTTCCAACTTCTCTATCCAGAGGCAGCTGTAACTGATATCGTCCTATCAACGTCTCAATGTATTCTCTGTAGCTTTTCGCCGTTCTTTTCAACCTATTCGCTTTACGTGCGATCAGAAGATTTTCAAGAACAGTAAGCCTGTCGATTACTCTCAGATTTTGCGGAACCATCCCAATGCCCATTTTTAAAGCCTGTGAAGGGTTCGACGGAGAGTACGGCTCTCCTTTGAGAAGCATTGAGCCACTGTCTGGTTTTTCTATTCCGACAATTGCCTTCATGAGTGTTGTCTTTCCCGCAGCATTCTCTCCCAGAAGCGAGATTAACTCGCCCGGGAAAAAGGAAAGCGTCACTCCGTTTAAAGCTTTTGTTTCGCTCGTCTCATAAGTTTTCTTAAGATCCGATACTTCCAAAATCGGCTTAGACAACTCAGCCCCCAAGTAGTGATTTTCCCTCTACAATGTTACCATCACAAAAGAAAAGCGGAAAGCTATTTAAGCTTTCCGCTTCTATTAGAAGTACCTACTCAAGCCAACTCCTCTTCCTGTAAACGAGAAGGGATTGAAGCTTCTTCCACCTGCAGATTTGCATACATGTCAAGACCTGTTCCGGCAGGTATAAGCTGACCAACAATTACATTTTCCTTCAGCCCCTGAAGGAAGTCTGACTTACCCGCAACAGACGCCTCGGTGAGAATTTGAGGCGTTTGCTGGAACGATGCGGCCGACAACCACCCTTCACTCTCAAGAGATGCCTTTGTGATCCTTAGAAGCTTTCGCTTGAACTTAATGGGATCTTTCGGCATTATCTGGATCTTCTTCTCGGGAATTACCGTATCGGGGTTGAAGTCATCGACCAGCTTCTGATACTGATCCTCATCCACATCATAGATCAATATCTGCTTGATTCCGCCCTTCAATATCTGATTCAGGAGCTCTTCCGTAATCGGCTCGGCCTCGGCTGCAATCTTCTGTATCTTTCCATCTTCATCTTCGCCTAGGACTCTCCTCGCCAATCTCTTATCGATTACATACTCTCTGTTCTCTCCGACTCTGCTGTTGGCTTCATCTATTGTTTTGTTTATCTTTCTGATTTCGACAATGTCTAGGAGATCTCCAGGCAGGAAGTCTGTGTCTCCGGGGTCCGTGACTTCAACTTTAGAAAGCATTTGTCTGATGATAAGTTCAAAGTGCTTGTCGTGAATTTCGACTCCCTGTTCGGCATAAACCCTCTTGATCTCTGTCAGGAGGTATAGCGCCGTCTGAACGAGGCCTAGCTTTTCCATAAGTTTCCTTGGCCTCACCGTTCCAGTTGTTATGGCCTCTCCTTCTGTGACTTTGTCACCAATCTCGATTTTTGGCTTTATGCTCGAGGAGAGATCGTATTCGCTGATGCCTCCGGTCTTCGTTTCGATGTAGACCTTTCTCCTACCCTTGTCGTCAGGGACGAGATCCTTCACGAACCCGCTATCGCCCTTTTCTATAAAGAGCGCCTCAGGATCCTTGAGCTTCTTTCGGGCCTCAAACAATTCCTCTGCCCTGGGAAGACCTCTGGTGATATCCTGTCCAGTCGCTATACCGCCAGTGTGGAATGTTCTCATCGTGAGCTGTGTACCCGGCTCTCCAATTGACTGGGCAGCAACTACACCTACGGATTCTCCAACATTCACTATTTCATGGTTTGAAAGATCCATTCCATAGCACATAGCACAAACACCACTGTCGGATTCACAAGTAAGAACAGACCTGACCTTTATCGTCGGTCGGACTAAGACCTTGTCGATCTCGTTCTTTTGCAGCTTCTTGGCAGTGAGCTCGTCTATCTTCTCCTGATACTTGACAAGCATTTCCTTGTTACTGTTCTTTATTGGATCACCTGCAAATACCTGACCGACGCAGGGGAAGATAACAACTTTCACTTCTTCGATATCCGAGTTCTTTAGCTGGTGCAAAATATCGCTGCCGATATGGGTTCCCGCTTTGTATTCCTTATCGTTTATTGTGATGGTTTCTGCCAGCTCTGTATAGTTGATCAACCGGGTCACTTTCGGAATACTAAGCACTTCTTCTCGCGCAACTTCGACTTCGGCCCTGTAGTTCGAAAGGAAAGCCGCATCTTCATCTCTGATCATTGTATCGCGCAAGTATTCCTTTCCCGTCTTCCCATTCTTAAGAGCTCTTCCAGTCAGCGGGTTGATGATATCTGACGTAAGAACTCTTCCAAAGAGAAATTCTTCGAGCTTCTCTATCGTTACTCCGTCTGCCATGAGCTCTATGGCTTCAATGCCCTCGTGAGTTCCACAGTTCGGAGTCGTTACGGTTATAGTCTGGGAAACGTCTACAAGTCTTCTGGTGAGATAACCTGCAAACGACGTTCTTAGTGCCGTATCGGCAGAACCCTTTCTGGCTCCATGGGTAGATGTGAAGAATTCGAGCTCCGTAAGTCCATCTCTAAAGTTTGACTTTATCGGTACTTCGATCGTCTTTCCCGATGGATCTGCCATCAGACCTCGCATACCTGCAAGTTGCTTAAGCTGGTCGATATTTCCTCTGGCTCCGGAGTCAACCATCATATAGATTGGATTGAAGGGATACTTCTCGAACTCTGCGTATGTCTTCTCCATTATCTCCTGAGTGGTATCTGACCAGATTCTGATTATCTCCTGTGTTCTGCCCTCTTCTGTAAGAAAGCCTGACTTGTACAGATTCTCGATCTGATCTACCCTCTCCTGCGCGGCCTCTATAACCTTGTCCTTTTGCGGATACACAACAATGTCGTTTATGGATATTGTGAGCCCGGAAGCAGTCGCGTAATGGAATCCAAGAGACATCATGTCATCCAGAAGGTCTGCGGTTCTGTCTATTCCATATTCGTGGAAGCAGTCGTAGATTAGCTTCTTTATCGCTTTCTTGTTGAACTTCTTCATGTAGTCCCTAAGCTTTTCAGGAACTATGGTGTTGAAGATTATCCTTCCTACCGTTGTTAGCGTGAGCTCTCCGGATGAGGGATCTAGCTGAACAAGAATAGGATCGTGAAGTGATATATATTCCATGTCGTAAGCAAGAAGCGCTTCTCCCGGAGAAGAGAACTTCCAGTCAACCCATTCAAGGGCCTTCTGCCTAACCATCCTCCTCGCTTCAACATCGGAAATCTTTTCATCTTTGAGGAGGGCTGAGTAGTAATCCATTACCTCTTTCTCTTTCTTCTCATGATCGTGGTCAACGGTCGTGAGATAGTAAACACCGACGATTATGTCCTTGCCTGGCATTGAAATAGGCTTGCCGCTGGCAGGGGAAATCACGTTGTATCTGCTCAGCATAAGGAACTTCGCCTCTGCCTGCGCAGCTGCGGATAAAGGCACGTGAACAGCCATCTGATCGCCGTCAAAGTCTGCGTTGAAAGGTGCGCAGACAAGCGGATGAAGCTGAATCGCGTTTCCTTCGACCAATTTGGGTATGAAAGCCTGTATGGATATCCTGTGAAGCGTCGGTGCCCTGTTGAGAAGAACGGGGTGTCCCTTGATCACATCTTCGAGGACTTCCCACGCTTCGGGCATTTCCTTTTCTATGATTGTTTTCTTAAGTTTTCTCGCCGTCTTGCTCGATTCACTTCCGTGAAGCAGCTTTGATAGAACGAACGGTTTGAACAACTCCATTGCAACCCTCTTGGGGATTCCACATTCATGAATCTTCAGGTCCGGCCCAACGACGATGACCGCTCGACCGGAGTAATCTACCCGCTTTCCAAGCAGATTCCTTCTGAATCTCCCCTTCTTGCCCTTCACCAGGTCGGTGAGAGACTTCAAAGGCCTTCCCGATTTGTCGGATACTGCTTTTCCTACCCTACCGTTGTAGATTAGGGAGTCAACTGCCTCCTGAAGCATCCTCTTCTCGTTTCTGATTATTATGTCGGGAGCCCCGATCTGCAAGAGTTTTGCAAGCCGGTTGTTTCTGTTTATGACCCTTCTGTAGAGGTCGTTGAGATCGGTTGTAGCAAACCTTCCACCTTCGATTTGAATCATAGGTCGAAGGTCTGGCGGGATTACCGGAACAACATCCATTACCATCCATTCCGGCCTATTGCTAGACGCTATGAAGTCCTTGACATACTTGAGTCTTCTGAGAAGCTTGAGAGCCCTGGCACTGCTTTTGGGAATAGTCTTCAATTCATGTTCTATCGCTACCTGTAGCTCTTCGAGATCCGTGCCCTGCAATAGTTTCTTAATTGCAGCAGCACCGTAATCACAGGTTACTTTGCCCGGGTAAAGCTCTTTGTATGCCTCATATTCGTTCTCTATCAGGACTTCACCGATCGTTCTTCCTGTCTCCTCCGAGACTGCAGGGTCGATCTCGGTGATTATGACTATAGGTCTATCGCTCTCGGTATCTGTTTCAACTTCGAACTTGCCGGGATAGTACTCGTCGAAGATCTTATACTCAGTCGCCGAAAGAACTTCATCTTCAAAAAGGAATCTGTCGGCAAGGGTATCTCCCTTATGAACTTCATCCTCATTCTGGACATATATAAGGGCGCCTTCAAAGACCGGGTACTTCTTCTCTATCCCAGTTTCATCCTTGACGATTATCCAGTTCAGTTCTCTCTCGGTACTGCTGTCGATCCTCTCGATCGTCACTTTTCCGTCAATGTCCGTTGTAACCGGTCCGTGAGGGTTTTTTACCTTGTAACCTTGCTCTACTTCGAAGCTGAGTTTCTTCGTGTATATTTCGTATTCGGTCTGGTACATCGTCATTCCAGGGAAGAAGTCCGTCTCCTTAGGGTCTGTCACGACATAAAGTCTCTCTATAACCCTCTTAGATCCGTAATAGATGATGTTCTCGAGATCCTTCGCAGGAATGTTCAAAAGTGAAGAAAGAACACTAGGCGCACTCTTCAAGTACCAAACATGAGTAACAGGAGCGGCGAGCTCAATGTGACCCATTCTTCTCCTGCGAGCCTCTTTAGATTCGACTCTCACACCACAACGTTCACATACTGTACCCTCGTACTTTTTACCCTTGTACTTTCCGCATGTACATTCGTAGTCTTTTGTCGGACCAAAGATCTTCTCACAGAAGAGTCCGTCTCTCTCCGGTTTGAATGTGCGATAGTTTATCGTCTCGGGCTTCTTGACTTCCCCGCTTGACCAGCCCTTGATTCTGTCCGGCGACGCGATATCAATTTCCAGCTTATTGACTTTTCTCTTATATGCGCTTACTGGCATCTGCTTCCCTCCTTGAGGGGTAGCTCCCTTCTATTGATCCTCATAGTTTATCCACATCCAGCTCGACATTGTTCTGGTCAAAAACTTTGACGTCGAGTGAAAGCCCCTGAAGTTCCTTTATAAGAACCTTGAAACTCTCAGGTATTCCTGGCTCGGGGATGTTGACTCCCTTAAGTATTGCCTTATAGACATCATTTCTTCCTTTGATGTCGTCAGATTTAATTGTGAGCATTTCGTTCAGAGTGTGGGCCGCTCCATATGCCTCAAGCGCCCAGACTTCCATCTCACCAAATCTCTGACCTCCAAAGTGAGCCTTTCCACCTAGAGGCTGCTGATGTATGAGTGAATAGGGACCTGTAGATCTTGCGTGAATCTTGTCCTTCGCTATATGAACTAGCTTGAGCATGTACATTATTCCTACCACTACCGGGTAGTCAAAAGGCACGCCAGTCCTACCATCTCTTAGGGTAACTTTACCTGTCTTCAGCTCTTCGCTGTCACCGGCTTCAAGTCCAAACTCTTTTCTAGCCTCGTAAAGCTCATTCATGATCTCTTCTTCTGTAGCCCCATCAAAGATTGGTGTCGCAAAGTAACGATTCGTAAGTTTCCCAAGCCAACCGAGATGTGTCTCGAGCACCTGCCCGACATTCATCCTCGACGGAACGCCAAGAGGTGAAAGAACAAGCTGTATAGGAGTTCCGTCAGGAAGGAAGGGCATATCCTCTTTTGGGATTATATTCGAAACGACACCCTTGTTGCCGTGTCTACCCGCAAGCTTGTCTCCTACATCCAGCGGCTTTCTGATACCAACGAAGACTTTAACAAGCTTGTTTATGCCCGAACCGAGTTCAGAAACCTCTTCCTTCTCGAAAACCTTGACGTCGATGACTCTACCTTCAACACCATGAGGGAGTTTTAACGATGAATCCTTGACATCCCGTCCCCTGTCTCCAAAAACCGACCTGATAATCTTCTCTTCGGGGGTGGTCTCGGATTCGCCCTTTGGAGTCACCTTTCCAACAAGAATATCCTGAGACGTGACATATGCTCCTACTCTCACTATACCGCTCTCATCTAGATTCTTCAGAGACTCTTTCGAGACATTTGGAATATCAGCAGTTATCTCTTCGGGACCAAGTTGAGTATCCCTGGCGATTGTTTCATACATCTCAACATGAATAGTTGTGAAAATGTCGTCTTCGAGAAGCTCCTGGTTGACGAGAATGGCGTCTTCGAAGTTGTACCCCTCCCAGGGCATAAAAGCTACAAGAACGTTCTTACCCAGTGCAAGCTCTCCCATCTCGGTCGATGGACCGTCGGCGATAGGAGCGCCCTTTTCCACGACTTCACCAACCGAGACAATTGGACGCTGGTTTACCGCGGTATCCTGATTGGTTCGAACAAACTTATACAACGTATAGACATCTTCAATTGCTCTTCCTTTGTCGTCAAGTTCCGACTTTCCCTTTTCGTCTATTCTTTGCACAATGATTCTTCTTCCATCGACGTTAACAACTTTACCCCGATGCTTCGCTAGAACTACATATCCGGAGTCTCTTGCAGCTACTCCTTCGACACCGGTGCCGACTATAGGAGCTTCAGACTTGACAACAGGAACCGCCTGTCTCTGCATGTTAGATCCCATCAGTGCTCTGTTTGCGTCATCATTTTCGAGGAACGGGATCAAAGAAGTCGAGATTGAGACAATCTGCTTGGGGGAGACTGACATGAAGTCTACTTCCTCCCTCATAACATATCTCACTTCACCGGCGTAACGAATCTCTACGTTTTCATCGGCAATACACCCGTTGTCGTCCATTTTAACTGTGGAGTGAGCGATATTGTAACTTTCCTCTTCATCTGCTGCGAGATAAACGATATCTTCAGTAACGAACCCCTTCTGCACCTTCCTGTAAGGCGTGAGAATGAAACCATACTTGTCTATCTTCGCAAAAGTTGCCATTGAGGTCATAAGACCAATATTTGCGCCTTCAGGCGTCTCTATAGGACACATCCTCCCATAATGAGAGTGATGGACGTCACGCACCTCAAACCTCGCGTGTTCCCTCTTCAAACCTCCCGGTCCTATTGCAGACAATCTTCTCTTGTTCGTCAATTCAGCCAGAGGATTTACCTGGTCCATGAACTGCGAAAGCTGACTTGTTGCAAAGAATTGATGCAGCGTGGTCATGAGAGTTCTTACGTTAACCAGGCTCTGCACCGAAATCTTGTCGAAGGAAGTGTATATCGTAAGCTTCTCTTCGAGAAGCTTATGGATCTTCATAAAAGCCTTCTCAAACTCAGTTTCCATAAGCTCGCCCACTGTTCTTACTCGCTTGTTTCCCAAATGGTCTTTGGTATCGAGAAGTTCGGGACGGCTTTCTATCTCTGTCAAGTGCCTTGCAGCAAGTACAACATCTAAAACAGTGAGAACGCTCGACTCTTCGGCATAGTCGGTGTCTTTCGAAACCTTCTTTCCTTCGATCTCCTTGAGATAGTCTTGATAGACTTTCTTAAGTCTGCTGTTGACCTTGTACCTTCCAACGTTTGAGAAGTCAAAGCGGTCCGGACTGAAATAAAGGTTAGTAATATAACTCTTTGCAGCATTTATCCTCGGAATTTCGCCCGGCCTAAGCTTCCTGAAAAGCTCTATGTAAGCGTCGTCCTCAGTCATACCTTCACCGTATGTCTTCTGCAAAGCGCTGAAGGTCTTCATAGCTATAGGAAGCGGCATCTTGATGGTCTTCACATCGGCTTCAATTGCCCTTGCAATAATATCCTCTGTAAGAAGTGTTCCTTTCTGAGCTATCAAATCTCCTCCGGGAGTCTTGACATCTTCAAGAATCATGCTTCCGACACTTGCGAGCAATTCGTCCTCATCCGACCCGTCATATTCATGTTCGAAAAGTCTCAGTAGATCAAGATCATTCTCGTAACCCAATGCCTTCAAGAAGACGAAGAAGTTCAGTTTCCTTCTCCGGTCGATCCTCGCCTGCATTATCTGCTTGTTAGGGTTAAGAAGTATCTCAAACCAGGCTCCCTTTACAGGCAGAAAATGGGCAACATAAATCGGCAGAGAACCAGACACTGCCTTTGTCGGTTCGTCAACAAAGTAGACACCCGGCGACCTTACAAGCTGATTGACTATTACTCTCTCCGCTCCGTTAATTATGAAAGAGGCGTTATCAGTCATGTAAGGCAAGTATCCGAAGAAAGCCTCTTCCTCCTTGATCTCTCCTGTATAGAGGTCGGTGATTCTTACGGTCACATAAAGCGAAACGGAATAAGTTAGCCCCTTGTCTTTGCACTCCTGGATGGAATGCTTTGCCTCGCCGATTCTAGTTGAAACAAAATCCAGAGAGAAGCCTTTCTCGCCCTTCTTAAGATCCGAACGCTGAATTTGCGATTTAATTGGAGAATACTTCTTCAGAACACTCAGAAGACCTTCATCGATGAACCATTCAAAGGAACGAGTCTGGATCTCAATGAGATTCGGAATTTCAAGAGGTTCATACACTCTTCCAAAGACCCACCGCTCTCGTTTGCCAAAATTGGCCTTTCTCATCAGATCACCTCTCGTATGTTTGAGCACACCAAACCCACATCAGAGCATCATCCCTGATGTGGGTGTATTTATTATACAGACAATATGTAACCAGACAATTGCCCAATTACTTCAGTTCGACTTCGGCGCCAGCCTCTTCGAGCTGCTTCTTCAGTTCTTCGGCCTCCGCTTTCGGAAGGTTCTCCTTCACAACACCCTCTGGACTGCCGGCCTTTTCAACAAGATCCTTTGCTTCCTTGAGTCCGAGTCCGGTAATTGTTCTAACGACTTTAATGACATCGATTTTCTTAGCCCCAAAAGACTTCAAAACAACCTTGAATTCAGACTGCTCCTCTTCTTCCTCGACCGCTACTCCGCCCGCTACAGGCCCTGCTGCAACTGCCATAGGTGCTGCTGCACTGACTCCAAATTCATTTTCAAGTGCTTTCACCAGTTCCGAAAGTTCTGAAACTGTCATTTCTTTTATTGCGCTTATAAGTTCTTCCTTAGTCATCTTACCACACCTCCACCTGAATCATTCAGCTTTTTTATCCTTAATTGCATTTAGAGCATACAGGAACTTTGTCAATATTCCGTTCAGAGTATATACAAGACCGGTTATCGGGGCGGCGAATCCTCCAACGACCATTGCGATCAACTGATCTCTAGACGGAAGCTTCGCCAACTCAGAAGCCTGGCTGCCGGCAAAGTATCTGCCTTCAAGATACCCTGATTTTATCAACGGAAGGGTCTTGTTATTCTTGTTGAACTCAGTGATTATCTTTAGCGCTGAGACCGGGTCTTCGTCCTCGACAGTCAGTACCGCCGTAGTTCCGATGATTGACTCTTTCCATTCACTCTCGTCGAACCCGGCCTTGTTCAGAGCAAGCCTGACCAATGTATTCTTCTTTATTGTGAACTGAGCTCTATCGTCGTACTTTTCGTAGAGCTTGTCCCTGAAAGCAGTGATACCGTCAACCTTCATACCCTTGTAGTCGGCGAACAGAATCAATGAAGACTTTTTGTAGGCTTCTGTTAGGCTCTCAACGATTTCTTCCTTTCTTTCTCTGGTTAGCACTTCTTGCACCTCCTTTCAAAAAAGCGGCCCCAAATCGAGGCCGCAGAAGGCATTCACTTCTACTTACCTCGGTAGGTGGCTTACGCTCTTAATAACCTACTGTCTTTGGCAGTGAGTACATATATGCTTGGGTATCTTAAGCTATTTCTCGGTTTCTTTAACAAAGTAGACCTTTATTCCTGCACCCATGGTTGTAGTGAGGAATACCTTTTGAACAAACCTTCCTTTTGAACCGGATGGCTTCATCTTCATTATTTGATCGAGAGCTGAAACGAAGTTTTCGCGCAGCTTCTCCTTGTCAAACGACTTCTTTCCGACGGGCAGATGTAGATTACCGGTCTTGTCGTTCTTGACTTCGATCCTCCCCGCCTTAAAACCCTTCACGGCATCTTCAACGTCTGTTGTCACAGTTCCTGCTTTCGGAGACGGCATCAGACCACGGGGTCCCAGAACTTTCCCCAATCTACCTATGTCTCTCATCATGTCTGGTGTAGCTATCGCGACATCGAAATCGGTCCAGCCACCCTGAATCTGCTGAACCAAATCGTCGGATCCAACAAAATCCGCGCCAGCCTGCTTGGCAACTTCTGCCTGCTCCCCCTTCGCAAACACTAGAACCCTAACATTCTTTCCAGTTCCGTTAGGAAGAGAGATAGTACCTCTGACCTGTTGATCTGATTTGGCTGGATCTATCCCGAGCTTTATGTGCATCTCAACCGTTTCGTCAAACTTTGTCGACGGAAAACTCTTCAAAAGCTCGATTGAATCCTCCACAGAGTAAACCTTATTTCTGTCAACGGATTTCCTCGCCTGAATATATCTCTTTGATCTAACCGACATTTAAACCCCTCCTCAACCTACGATTTCGATGCCCATATTGCGAGCTGTTCCAGCGATGATTTTCGCAGCGGCATCTACTGTTCTGGCGTTGAGATCAGGCATCTTGATCTTCGCAATCTCCTCAAGCTGTGCTCTGGTAACCTTCCCAACTTTGTCTCTATTGGGCACTCCTGAACCCTTTTGTATTCCGGCTGCTCTAAGCAGCAAGAAACTAGCGGGTGGAGTCTTGAGGATGAAGCTGAAGGATCTGTCGGCATATACCGAAATAACAACCGGTAACACCATACCGGCTCTGTCAGAAGTCTCTGCATTGAACTGCTTGCAGAACCCCATAATATTCACTCCATGTTGACCGAGAGCCGGTCCAACTGGAGGTGCTGGCGTTGCCTTCCCCGCTTCAAGCTGAAGCTTGATTTGGGCAATGACCTTCTTAGACATATTTACTTACCTCCTTGTGGTTAACGGGCTATTCCCTCCCACTCTTTCTTGTAGATTAGACGATTCTTTCAACCTCAGATAGGCTGAGGATAACCGGTGTTTCTCTTCCGAAAATGCTCACAACGACTTTCAGTTCCTGTCTTTCAGGATCGAGACCCGTCACTTTTCCAACAAAGTCCTCAAACGGACCTGTATTAATTCTGACGACCTCTCCGATATCAAACTCAACTTCAATCTTGACAGGACCACCTGAGTGCTCTTCATACTCTTCAATACCGACTAATCTGAGCAGAGCCTTTATTTCCTTTTCCTTAAGCTGCACAGGCTGTCCACCTACAGAGACGAAGTTCACGACGTTCGGAGTATTCTTAACGAGGTTCCACGTCTCTTCGTTCATTATCATCTCAATAAAAACATATCCAGGATACAATCTTGTCCGGATGATTTTGAAGATCTTTATCTCTTTCCGTCCAGGGAGATCGGAAATCTCGATCCTTCCCTCAGTCTTGGAAAAGATCTTCCTTGTATCTCCAAACAACTGTCCGCGCTTCACAAGATTACCCTTCTTAGCTACCTTGGCGTCATAACAATCGGGGTGAACAAGATAGACATCTTCTTCGCCGTTCTCTTTTTCAACAACGATGCGCTTCATCTTCTGTGTATATACTATCTTTCCATCCAGCTCACAGAAGTACTCACCTTGCTTTGCAAGAGGCATTCCCTGCCTTATCCTCGCACCCATTTTTATTCCGGTCTCAATTTTCGCGCTTTCGGGAATGTAGTAAGTCTTCGTATATCGCCTATCGGCAGTTTCAATAAAGATAACTCGGTAGTTCTTTACTTCCGCCACCGTACCGTCGTTTTTCACCTTTATTTCTACTTCTTCAGCGACAGGGTCTCCTTTTGCCACATCCTGATTGTCCTTTACAAGAAGCCTGGCGTTGGCGGGGACAATATACTTCTCGGCAGCGACATTGGTTCTATCAAGTTTCGTCTCTTCCGGCACAAGAATCTTGCCAAACATGTGCGAAACACCGAAAGACTCTATCTTAATCTGAATTGCCTCTCTGATAGAGTTTTCGAGACCAGAGTAAGTCTGAATTATGAACCATCTCTTTCGCACAGTCAATCACCAACGTAGAACAGCATTAAACGGCGCCTGTCAAGAAATTGAGAAGCGACCCGATTACATTAGTAAAGAGAATATCTAGAAGAGCAAGAAAAGCTCCCGCCACTACCAGAATGACGAGCACGGCACCTGTAGACGAAATCATCTGCTCCCTGTTAGGCCATGTCACCTTCTTAACTTCGCTCTTTACTTCGGAAAGGAACTTCCAAAACTTTGCCTTGGCCATGGGATTCCTCCTGACTCAGTTGAAACGACTCAACCTTACTTCGATTCCTTGTGCTCGGTATGCTTTCTGCACTTTGGACAGTACTTACTCGTGTCCAGCTTATACTTCTTCTGGCGGTTCTTGAACCTGTAATAGTTTCTAGTACCGCACTCAGAACATTTCAACGTTACAAGAACCTTATTTCCCTTAGTTTTCTTTGCCATTGCTTGCACCTCAACAGTAGCAAAATTAATGGTGGTAAGGGGTGGGTTTGAACCACCGAAGGCGTTCCGCCAGCGGATTTACAGTCCGCCCCCTTTGACCACTCGGGCACCTTACCACCGATAGTTAACCTATGGAGCCAACGAAGGGACTTGAACCCCCAACCTGCTGATTACAAATCAGCCGCTCTTCCGATTGAGCTACGTTGGCCCGACGCACGATACTTATTATATCTAATGACCTTATCCCTGTCAACAAGGCAAATAAAGTATTTTCTGCGTTTGCCCGAACATGAAGTGATCCGGTTACTTAACTTTCGGTACAAGGATCATCAGCATTTCCTCATTTCTTATCCTGATGTATCCTTCTTCTAGCTCCTTCAACGCTACGGTGATCTTATCACCTGCAGCCCTTACCGTTGCTGCATCAAGCTTTGGGCGGCCAAAGTCCTCAAGGTCTTCCGCTCTCTTAGCAGCAGCCACAGGAATTGCATACTTGTGCCTTATTCTCTTCAAAAGCAAATCATAATTGATTATCATGTAGTTTTCTCCTCAAACAGGAATCTTTCTCCCTTTTCTTTCACGATTCTATCAACGCGGAGCCTTGCTGCGGTGATGATAGCCTCAAGTTGATTTACCGAGTGGTTTAAGTTATCGTTAACAACAAGATACTGAAAGTGTTTTACCTGTTCTAGTTCCCACTTCGCATCTTCCAGCCTAACCTTGAGCGATTCGGTGTTCTCGGTTCCCCTCGCTTCGAGACGCTTGACCAGCTCACCATAAGAGGGTGGAGCCACAAATATATAGACTGCGTCTGTAAGCTCCCTCATTACTGACATCGCTCCCTGAATATCTACATCCAGCAAAATATCTCTACCCGAATCAACACTCTTTCTAACTTGTGTTCTGGATGTTCCATAGTGATTCCCATGAACCTTGGCCCACTCCAGAAACTCCTCTTCTTCTCTAAGTCTTCTGAATTCATCTTGCGTCACGAATATGTAGTCTTTCCCATCGACTTCTGTCGGGCGTCTCTTTCTTGTAGTATAAGAAACCGAAAAATCAAGATCGCTGTTGGCCTCAAGCACTACCTTCAGTATTGAGGTCTTTCCCGCCCCTGAAGGGCCGCTAATCACAAAAACTATGCCTTTCATTCTTCAAAGCTCTGTCCAGAAACCCTTATGTCTTCCAGAAGCTTCTCAATATCGCTGAAAGTCTGCATGAATCTGGAAGCGATCGTCTCGGGTTGAATAGCTGAAAGAATTATGTGGTTACTATCGGTGATGACGATTGCCCTGGTCTTTCTTCCATAAGTGGCATCAATAAGCTTTCCTTCGTCTTTTGCAACTTCCTTAAGCCTTTTCAGCGGCGCGGATTCGGGATTGACTATCGCGATAACTCTGTCACCTATAATTACGTTTCCGAACCCAACGTTAATGAGTCCGTACAAGTGAAACACCTCCTACTCTATGTTCTGAACTTGTTCCCTAAGCTTATTGACCAGTGTTCTACCTTCGATGGAAAGATTGGTTATCGCAAGCTTCTTCGATTTCGATGCAATGGTTGAAAGCTCTCGATGCATCTCCTGGCAAATGAAGTCCATCTGCACTCCACTCTCTTTGTCAGTTCGCATAACTCCCCTGAACGACTTCAGATGAGAGTGCAACCTTACGATTTCCTCCGATATATCGGCCCTTTCAGCTAGAAGCGCTACCTCCTGCTCCAATCTATTCTCGTCAAACTGACCTTCAATAATCGTCTCGATTCTCTTCTTCAGGAAGTCGCGATAGTACAGAACCATGTCCTCAGAACTAGTAAGAAGCTCATTAGCAATAACTTCAAGTCTATTAAGATACTCGCTCATCGCTAGAGCAAGGTTCTGTCCCTCCCTTTCTCTGTCTGCGTTGAGCTGATCCAAAGCTTCAATAAGCAGTTCTTCAATAACACTCCAAATTTTGTCTGCGAGGTCTTCAGAAGGTCTGCTCCTGAAAATCTCCTTGAACCTGGCCATCGAATCGACAGAAACCTCACCGGCTAGTTCAAAACGGTCCTTAATCGTTTTCAGAGAGTTGAAAATCGAGGAGGCTATACCATAGTCAGGCTGGAGAAGATCATCGCTGTCCGCAAGAGATATGTCGATCTTTGCTCTTACCGTCCCTCTCTTGAGGTTTTCCTTTATAAACCTACTTGCTCTCATTTCTAGCTCAGAGAAAGCATCTCCTATGTTTATATCAACATTCAAATACTTCGAATTGACTGTTTTCAGTTCCACGAATGCGTTTACGCCGCGAACAGCCTTTTCGACCCTCGCATATCCGGTCATGCTCCTGAGCAACTATATCACCTCAAAGGCAATTAAATCTAACTACAGTCAATTATAACCGTTTGTGGCTAGAATTTCAAAAGAGGAATCGTTTTCTTCAGTTTTTCTATCAAATCCTCCACATCTTCCTCTGTTGTGAATCTTGACATACTTATTCTTATTGATCCCGAGGCAATCGATGGACTTATTCCCATCGCATCTAGAACATATTGACCTCCATCATTTCTTGAAGAACAAGCCGAAGAGGTACCAACAAAAACGCCTTCTTCTGATAAAGCATTAACCAAAACTTCTGATCTTATTCCGCAGAAAGATGCATTTACTGTGTTGCAGATGGAGCACTCAGGAGTATTGATATATCCTCCTAGCTCAACAACAGCTCTAGATATTCGATTCTGAAAGTCTTTCGTTATTCCGGATGCTTTCTCCATACAATCCAGAGCTCTTTGCATCGCTATCGAAGTCACTAAGACGCCGGGCACGTTTTGTGTACCGGAGCGCAAACCTCTTTCCTGATTTCCTCCTGTGAGCATAGGTTTGATTGGAGATCCCCGTTTGACGAAGGCGATTCCAACACCTTTCGGTCCGTGAAATTTGTGAGAAGAGAACGAAGCGTAATCGCAAAACGAGGATTCCGGAGTGAAGGGAATCTTCCCGATTGTCTGTACAGCATCGACGTGATAGAGAAGATCTAGACCAACTAACTCTCTGCCTATCTCCTCGAAAGGCTGGATCGCGCCTGTTACGTTATTCACAGCCATTACAGAAACGAGAAAGGTCTCGTCATCTACTTCTCTCAGGAGCTTCTCGGCCTCAACTATTCCGTTGCTTTCGGGCGGAATCTCGACATAGTCGATATCGAGAATTGCCTTAAGATCTTTGAGTGTATTGAGAACGGCCTTATGCTCGATTGAAGTCGTCACGATCTTCTTCTTCTTCCCCCTGAAGAAGACCGTGGACCTCAAGATCCAGTTTATCGTCTCGGTCGCACAAGAAGTAAAGAAGATTTCGCTGGAATTGCAAGAGAGACATGAGGCCACCCTTGCACGCGCCTCCTCCAGCATTCTTGACTGCTTCACACCAAAGGTATGCATAGAATTCGGATTAGCGTACTCTTCAGTACAAAGACTTGCCATCAGTTCGGCAAGATCAGACTCCATTTGAGTAGTAGCATTGTTGTCAAAGTAACGAATCAAGATCCTACCATCTCCTCAAATTCCTTCTCATCGATTATCTGCGTTCCGAGAGAACGAGCCTTCTCCGCTTTCGACCCCGGGTTATCCCCGACAAGAACGTAATCGGTATTCTTCGAAACCGAAGACATAACCTCTCCTCCCAGTTCAACAATCCTCTCCTGAATTTCCTTTCTAGAATAGCTGGGAAGAGTTCCCGTTACCACGAATTTCATACCCTTCAGCGGCTTTGGACCATCACGACTTTCATCTTGTGTATTGACGAATCTCATCAATTCTTCGATCTCTTCTCTCACGGATTGAGCAGATAGATGCTTTCTTATTTCTGAGGCCAACTGATCGCCTATTCCCGAAACTGCTTTCAGATCCTTTTCACTTGCAGACATGAGTGCTCTTAAACTTCCGAAGCTGTTAGCAAGATCCTTCGCAAGTTTGGATCCTACTCCTGGAATACCAAGCCCAGTTATAACCTTGAATAGCGGGTTATTCGTGCTCTTATTAATTGCCTTGATGAGATTGTCCGCCATCTTCTCCCCTATCCTTTCTCCAAGAGCCAAAAGATCTTCTTTTGTCAGTTTGTAGAGATCGGACGGGCTCTTCACAAGGCCCGATTCAACAATACGCTCGACTAGCTTTTCACCAAGGCCCTCGATGTCCATGGCCTCTCTGGAACAGAAGAACTGTATTCTCCTACCCACCTTAGCGGGGCAAGAGGGATTAAGACACTTCAAAGCAACGTCCTCTTCTCTCTCTTTGCCTACCGGTCCTTTGCAAATTGGGCACTCGGAAGGAGGTTCTATTGGCTTCTCTACACCTGATCTCTTATCAGGAATACTCTTAACGATCTGTGGAATAATCTCCCCAGCCTTCTCTACAACAACTGTATCCAAGATTCTGATGTCCCTCTCCCTGACAAAGTCGAAATTGTGCATGCTTGCCCGTCTAACGGTTGTTCCGGCCAGTTGAACGGGTTCGAGTTCAGCAACAGGCGTTATAGTGCCTAGCCGACCGACACTGAGGTTAAGACTTATAAGTCTTGTCGTTGCTTGTTCCGCCGGAAATTTGAAGGCTATGGCCCACCTGGGCGCTTTCGTAGTGTATCCCAGTTCCTCCTGATAATGTAGATCGTCCACCTTGACAACCACCCCGTCAACAGCATAGTTCAGTGTAGATTTCAGCCCAGACCACGTCTTCCAGAATTCGATTACGCCCTCCGTGCCGTCTACAGTCTTGAAATTCGGCTCAATTTTCATTCCAATAGTCTTCAACAGCTCCAGCTGCTGGCTCTGCTTTTCAAGCCGAAACCTTTCTGGCTCCACTATCTGGTAGAAGAAGGCACTCAGTCTCCTCCCTGACACTTCTCTGGGATCAAGTTGTCTGAGAGTTCCAGCTGCCGCATTGCGAGGATTTGCAAAGGGCTGAAGACCGTCTTCTATTCGGGCTCTGTTAAGGTCATTGAAGACGTCTTTCGGGAGATATACTTCTCCTCTCAGTTCAATCGAAAGACTCTTTCTGAGTCTGAGAGGTATCGATTTGATCGCCTTTATGTTTTCGGTGACGTCCTCACCGACAAAACCATTCCCCCTTGTTGCTCCTCTCACAAGCAACCCGTCTTGATACTTAAGCGATATTGACAGGCCATCGATCTTTAGCTCACACATGTATTGAACTCTTTCAATGCCAAGTGATTCTCTCACCCTCTTATCGAACTGCAATACCTCGGCCTCTGAGTAAGTATTGTCCAGGGAAAACAACCTGTGCTCATGAATCACTTCCTTGAAGGAGTCGATCGGCTTCAGGCCAACACGAACAGTTGGTGAATCAGGTGTCTTCAGTTCTGGATAACGTTCTTCAAGTTCGGTTAACTCATCCATCAGCCTGTCGTATTCAGAGTCAGATATCTCTGGATCATCCATAACGTAGTACCTGTGAGCATGATAATCGATCTCTTTTCTCAGTTCGTCGACTCTCTTCTTAGCCTCATCGAATGGAATCACGTTAGCCCCTCCCAAAGAGTATTACAACTGCCACCGCATACTCCCGCTCATGAGAAATGCTTACCGTCAGATCTTCGCCACCCAGCAGCTTCTTCAGTTCCTCGGATGGAATCGGGCATCCCTTTTCATCAACGAGAAACTGGATTTTCGAGAACTCAAGGTCTCTACGCCCGGATGCCTTGACGAAGGCCTCCTTTGCGGCGAAACGCCCAGCTGCAAACTCCATCTTTCTCCGTTCATTTCCAAGAGAATCAAAGACATCTTTCTCTTGCCTTCCGAGTACCCTGTTTGCCACAGCTTCAGACATTCGTGAGATCTTGACTATGTCGATTCCAGCTTTCATTCTTGCTTATACCTCCACAACCGTGACTCCGCTACCGCCTTCTGAAGGTGCACCAATCCTGAAGCTCTTAACTTTCTTTGAGCGTCTCAAGTAACTCCATACTCCTTCGGCCAGTTTTCCAGTGCCTTTTCCATGAATTATGCAACCCTGCTTTGTTCCATTTATCTTGAGAGTCTGGAGAAAATTGTCAATGATAATAGGAACGTCTTCAGTGACACTTCCCCTTATATCGATCTCCTGAGTCATACTCTCACTGACATACTCGAGAGAAGAGGCATCTGATTCCGACTTCAATCTTCCGATGATTTTCACTCTTGAAAACGGGACCTTCAGCGTAATCTTACCTGAGTCAATTACAACTCTATCTCCATCGACTGCACTGACGATTCCTTCTGCTCCACTATCTATAAGCGTAACGGTATCGCCGATTTCGGGTATCTCAAAATCGCCGTCATCACATGAAGAACTTCCGAAACGCTTTAATTCACTTCTAAGCTCATTAAGTCTCTTGACCGCGGTAACCTTGTCTCTTTCATTTGAAGATCTTGACATGCTAATAGCCCGTTCAATTTCCTTTATTACAGATCCTAGTCTTTCCTCAAGCTCGGCGATCTCTCTGCTGATCTCTCCATACCGCTTTTCCTTAATCATTGAAAGCTTGTCTTCAAATTCGCTGCTCTTGGATTCAAGATTCTTCTTCGTCCTCTGAAGTTCTCTTCGTTCCTCTTCTAGAGTCGACCTCTCTATATGAAGCTTCCCTATTACTGCTTCGAGATTTCTTGCATCACTATCAATATATGATCGAGCTCTTTCGATAATATCCGGTGCAAGTCCAAGTCTCTTTGAAACCTCTATCGCATTTGAGGAACCGGGAATTCCCATCAAGAGCCTATACGTTGGTCTAAGACTGGCAACATCAAATTCTACGCTCGCATTAAGAATGTCGGAACGCTCCATAGCATAGAGCTTAATTGGTGTCAGATGTGTTGTGAGGATCAATTTCGACTTTTCCAAAAGCCTCTCAACTATCGCAATCGAAAGTGCCGATCCCTCTACCGGATCAGTTCCCGCCCCCAATTCATCAAGCAAAACTAAAGAGTCACCGTCGGCATTCTCAATAATTCGGATTATCCTGGATACATGAGATGAGAACGTGCTTAGACTCTGCTCTATCGATTGCTCATCTCCAATGTCTGCAAAAAGCTTCTTGAAAAGCGGGATCTCTGATGTCTGATCAGCAAGAACGGGAAGACCACAGAGCATAAGTATTACAGAGAGACCTATTGTCTTCATCGCTACTGTTTTCCCGCCGGTGTTGGGTCCGGTAATGAAAACTCCATTGATTCCCTCTTCCATAGTAAATGTTATTGGAACTACCTTCTCGTCATCGATCATAGGATGTCTGACGTCCTTCAGGAAGAAGCGACCCGATGACGAAGGCTCAATGAAAACTCCATTCCTCTTCTTGGCATATCTGCACGCTGCGAAAAGAGCATCAAGGATTCCAAGCGCTTCCAGTGAAGGTTCAAGCCTTTCAAAGGTATTGAAGAAGTAAGTAGTCAGTTCTCTAAGTATCCTTCTTATCTCCTCTTCTTCTCTCGATTGCAGAATCCTCATCGAATCATTAAGAGCAATCAGCTCTTGTGGCTCGAAATAGACGGTCGCCCCACTTCCAGAAGAGCCATGAATCACTCCCTGATACTCATTCTTCTTGCTCGCAGACAACGGCAAGACATAACGACCTTCTCTACTCAGCACTAGACTGTCTGTGAGCCCGTCTTTATACCTGTTCATTATAGAATCAAGCTTTCCTCTCAGGTTTCTGGTAAGTGACTTGAGTTCGTTTCTGATTTCCTTCAAGGCTGGAGAGGCACTGTCCTTTATCTGCCCGTCTTCCGAGATCTTCTTCTTGACTTCGTTTATAAACCCACGTTCACACCCAAGAAGAGCAACAACTTCGCCTACAGCAGTAAACTCCGAAGAGACTCGTTCAAAGAATTCCTTGAGCCGACAGATGTTCTCCATGGTAACGGCACTTCTGTAAAGCTCTTCACAGCCAAGGCTGAAACCTCGTTTCACCCTGTTGATATAATCACTTAGATCGTGAAAGACTGAAAAAGGTGGCTCCCCCTCATTTTGAAGAATAATACTGAACTCGCTCGCTCTTCTGTAGAGTAAGTCTGTGTCATCTACTAATGGCCTAAGAGATTTGATTCTCTCTCTACCGTACCTTGAAATCGCCTTCTTAGAAATATCTTCCAGAACGCAGTCAAACTCCAGAAGTCGCAGCGCATCTTCATCGAACAAGGAATCCATCCGGTAACTCCACCCTTCTAATAATCTTTGGCATAAGCTTCTCCCTGTTTCTTCTGTCGTAAACTGCAATCAGCGCGTACACGACCACAATTGAAGCAAAAGCTGCCCCTAGGGCCAATCCTTCAGAATTGAGAATGATGTTCGTCACAATCAAAGTAACCAGGAAGACGGCTAAGGGTATTCCATAAACAATCATCGAGACCCTAGTTGCGTTTAGCTTCCCTGTCTCTATTTCCACAGTATCCCCTGGATCGACTTCTACACCATTCCTTAAGGCCTTTATGGTAACTTTCTTATCGCCCAAAGAAACGCCGCAGTTACTCTTAGAACCGCATGTAGAACATGCTTCGGTTCGCGCCTTTTCCAGGAGCACCGTATCTCCTTTTAGCTCCTTAACAACGGCCAACTCTCTCATATCGACAACCTCCGCTAGAAACGGTAAGTAATCTCACCGCCTGCATGAACAACTGGAAGTGTTTTCATTCCGAAGAACTGCTCTAACTCAAGGCCCGCCGCAACTCCAAAGGAAAGAAAGCCAACTCTAACGTAAACGACGGGAGTGATCGAGAAGAAGACTCCGAACTTTTCAAAGTTTGCAGCCATAAGGCCAACCCGAGAGACAACTCTTAACCCGGCGGCCGATTCCTCTGTAAGATCGTATGCATGGCCAACAAAGGCTTTAAGAACCGTGTTGAAATGACCGCTCTTATAGAATAGCTCCGAGGAAGCGGAGGAAATGAAGGAGAAGTTTCCTCCAATTTCAAATGAGTTCTTCCCTATCTGGCTAATGACATATGCTGCGTTTATTCCGTCATAGATCAGCATATCACTTTCCGACTCTATACCAGAGTAGTGAATTCCATCTATAATTAACGAAGAAAAACCCATGGAACCCAATACGATTACCATCAGGAACAACATTATCGCTTTCACACGACACCTCCAGTTCATCGAGATTATAGCATGTGTTTTTATGACGTACCGAAGGCCAAACATGGATCTATTTGATTTTGTAACTCACTTAAGCAAGGCAGCAAGATAACCGACAGTTCTGTACCTGTCTCCGATGACTTCACCGCTCGTCGTGTTGCAAAGTATATCCATCGATTCAAAGGTTTCTCTAACCGCCACCATAGGTCCTAGACCACAGGCGGTGATTCGCTCGCTTCTGGATATCTCGTATGACTCTGCGTACTTCCTCTCCTTGACAAGATTCACGAGTCTCCTGTCTTTCTCCATAGTTGTTTCGTGAGACTCGTAGTGATTCAGATCTGAGGAAGCGATTATCAGTAGGTTACTCTTCTCGCTCAGGATCTTCCTTAGCAGCCCGGAAACCATTAATGCCACTTCCAGTCTCTGATCACTCATAATTATCGGCACGATTTTGAAGTCACTGTACAGAAACTGCAGGAACGGCAGCTGGACTTCTATAGAGTGTTCGTACAGGTGGGCCGCCGTGTCAGATACCACAAGTCCGCTAGACATAGTCATGATTGACTTCCCAAGCTCTTTATCTATCTCTACTTCACCCAGAGGTGTGTCCCAAGAATCTTCATTCCACAGAGATAGCCTCGTCCCAAGGCCGGTATGATTGGGACCGATAATTATTACCGTTGAAGGGGTAATTAGAGAATACGACTTCCAATAGCTCCAGGCAGCAACCGGACCGCTTGCCATGTACCCCGCATGCGGCACTACCAAACCAACTGAGCTTTCAGATTTTCCAGGATTCTTAGGAAGACTCCCTGGTCCTATCGGATGAAAGAAGCAATTCTTGATCTGGCTCTTGAGGTCCTCACTGTCATCTGCGTAGAACTTGCCGCTGACAACGGGGCTCCTTTTCACGGCTCTACCACCTCCGCTGTGATGAAGATAACCAGTTCTCTCTTATCAGACGTTCTGTTTTCGGTAGTAAATAACTTACCGATAAACGGCAAATCGCTCAAGAAAGGCATCTTATTAACGGTTACAGTATCCTTGTTTGCAACAAGTCCACCGATCGTCAATGTATTGCCGTTCGAAATAATCAGTCTGCTGTTTGCTTCCCTCGTCTTCTCACCATATAGCGTTCGCGTTCCGTCCTGATACTTCTCGGGCTCGCTGACTTTTATAAAGAGATCGAGAAGTATCTTGCCGTCATCATTGACAGTTGGAGTAATTCTTAATTCGACTCCTGTGTTCAGATACTCGATAGTCTCGATCTCTACGGGATTACCATCTACGTACTCGATTGTTCGAACCAAGTAGGGAATGGTGTCCCCGATATGAATCTTCGCTTCCTGACCACTCATTGAGACTATCGAAGGACTGGAGATAAGGTCGGAATCGGTGTCCCTATTGCTCAGGTCTGCCCCGATCTTCACGACTGCCGTATTTACGATATCGTCTATCAGTTTCGTAAAATCAAGATAGTCGATGATTTTGAAGTCGAGATCTATCGAACCGCTTTCAATGAGAATCTCAGGAGTGTTAATCCCTATTGCCGTCTTGAACTCCCTCTGAATATCATCAACAAGCGATTTATCCACGAGCCTTGTTTCGATTCGTACCTGCTTTTTAGGACGCGAGAGATCGGATCCAATTTCGTCAAAGATATTATCAACTCTTGATTTGGCCAGGCCTCTGACTACTATATATCCGTTCACCGGATCTGAGAGAACTTCACCTCCATAGAACTCTATAAGCCTTGTTACTTCTTCAACATTGTGGTAAACACGATAGACTAGTTCAACATCGGTCGGTTCTTCACCGGCCTTCTGCTCCTTCTTTGTCACCGCATAGATATCATCGATTCTGCTTATCTCAACCGGCTTCGTGGCATTTATTACTCTGGTAAGAGCTTCCCATGTGAGATCCTTGACAGACATGGTGATCCTCTCATTTATGTCGTCAATGAAAAGGAGCGAGATTTGAAGCTTGTCGGCCACTAGTCTCAACAACTCTTCCAGATCCTGATTGGCGACATTTATCTGGACAAGCTTTCCCTCAACCACTACTCCCCTTTCCAGCGGATCTACTGCCTTTCTCGACTCCTGGACCTCTTTGATCATCTTTTCGGCCATATCAAGGAGAGCTGAACTCTTCGATTTTATCAGCAGCATCTGAAGTTCGGTGAATGTCTGAACCGTGATACCCTCGATCGATTCTCTTAAGAGAGAGGCCAGTTCCTCAGGATTCACCGTGAGATCGGTTATGTATCTCGAAATCTCCCTATCGGCAGCTGCCTCCTCGACTGTCCTGGTTATGATCATTAGTGACTCGGGTTCACCGATTAGCAACCACTGCCGATCTAGGTCGACAAATTCGATTTCGAGACCCAGTTTGAAGATCAGTTCCGCTAACTGGGCCTGTGTGACGAGGTTCTTCTCGATCCTCACCGACTCTCTTTTAGAATCAACAGCGAGTATGTTCAGCGCTGCCCTAGCGTTCTCAAGTCCGACCTGAGTCCCAATTCCAATGAGCCTTCCTGAGTATTCAATGATTGATTTCAGCTGAATTTCCGCGGCTTCCAGGAACTGTGTGACTTGTTCTGTGCTCCAGCCGCTAACAGGAGGAAGGTCTTCGATGTTAATTTGCTCTGATGCTTCCTTGCTGCCCGCATTCCGATTCAGCTCTGAAATAAGCTCTCTCGCGAAGTCAACGTGGTCACTCTCTCCTACCAAGAGGAGGCGAGTATCGAACCTACCGATGAAGACAGATACACCAATGTTCTCAAGAGCCTCCTCAAGGCTAGCCATTCCTGATCTTTGGCTCCCCTGAGCAAAATAGACGCTCTCTAGATCCTCTAAGAAGGCTTGCCCTACTGTGATAAGGGAATAGGACAGGAATTTAGCCTCTACAGTTACTGCTTTGACAAGTACCTCTTTCAGTGCTGCTACATCATCAAAGTTACCGACTATCATGTACCTAGATGGTGTGATTTGAACAACGGATACCTCCAGGAGAAGATCGCTAACCATAGCTTGAAGAATCTCAGGAGTTATACTGGCAGGTAAATCAATATAAGCGAAGTGGACCTGCTGGTTGTTAACCAGGTAGTCTATCACGGCCTGTGCTTCGTCGACTGATTCGCGGGTTCCAATTAGCAAATAACCACCGCTCACATCGAAGACTCCAGGAAGAGAAATCGCTTTTGCCTCAAGATACGCATTAAGAGTTTCTGCATCGATTCCGGAGAGTCTCTTTGCGAACCTTGATTCATTTACAATCCCTGCTTTCTCGCTTGTAAGACCGCCTATAACCTCCTCGAATTCAGCAATATCCTCGCCCGTACCTATCATGAAGACCATGTCTCCGACCGGTTCAAATTTGAGCTTCAGTTCCATCAACCCCGCAATCGTCTCGAATTGATCGACTTGCGTTCCATCCGGCTGCACAAAGGTCTTATAAGAGATAGATCCATCGGCAGAAGTTCCCATCGAATCTATCCCTATCCGTAGAGAGGAAATCAACTCTTGAGCTCTCGCAAGGGAGGGCTTGGTTCCGACGATAATCGCATAGTCACCTGCTTCAATAATACCAACCGGTATCTGAATCGACTCGAAGGCAATCTCAAGCTGCCCGGGCGTCAGATTCCTTGGAAGGATGGTAATTGTGTAAGACAGCGGACCTTCGTCTGCCTCGACAGTTTTTCCAAGTGAGTTGTAGACATCGACGGCTATCTCCAGATCCGTTCTAGTTCCGACAAACACAAGCGCAGTATCGCTTTCAAGAATCTCCACTTTGACGCCGATCAACCTGAAGAGCTGATTAAGCAAGTTCGATGAGACTTCGTCTTCAAGATCAAGAATTTCAAATTCACTCTTCTCTCCCGAATCGCCGGTAGACACCTGAACGAGCCTTTCCACAAGTGCCAGAGCGTTCTCTATCGATTCTCTGGTTCCGATAAGAAGCAGAACGTTGCCTACTGAATCCAGATCCACACTGAACCTTAGCTTATCTAACACAGCCTCCAGTGAACTGAGATCGAAACCCTCCGGCAAGGAGATCGTAGCGAATTCGATCTCGTCAGTTTCAGGTTCTTGATCCTCTTTTTCAAACTTTGAGAAGAGCTCAACTGCTCTTGCGTTGTTTTCTCCTGAACCAATGAACACAATGTAATCCGCTACTTCTACGATCTTTACAGGTATATTGAGAGAGGAAAGAAGCTCTCTGAACTGCCCCAAAGAAATCTCTTCTACTAGCTCAACGATTTCGTATTCGGGGCTCTCGAATTTCCCTATTCCCAATGTTGCAGAGACCGAACTCACCAATTCTCTGAAGCGGTCAACATTACTCTGGGTACCAACCGAAACCACGTCTCCACCGACTGGAAGAATCTGGACATTGAGCGATAGACTCTCAACAAGGGCCGCCATTTCGGCTAGCGAAAGCCCATCACCCAACGGGACTATTGAGTACACTCTCTTCTCATCGACCGCAGGATCCTCTGGAGTTAGGTATTCAACTATCTCTTTTGCCGTTCTTAAGTCACTATCGGGGCCAATTAACATCACTTCCCCGTCAACTTGAACAGCCGAAATACTGAGAGCCATGTCGCTCAGAATCCTCTCAAACTTTTCGAGAGTCAGTTCGGCAGGAAGTTTCGCAAGTCTATAAGAGACTCCTTTTCCTAGCCCGCTTCGAATAACTTCATCAAGTAGAGCAACAGCCATATTAACATCCTCTTCGAGACCCGATACGGACATGCTTTGCCCCAGCTTTGTATAGGAGAGGTTGAAACCGGCGGAAACTAGTATCTCCCGTAACTCCTCAAACGTCATCCCGGATGGAATAGTATATAGGGTAGTCAGCTTCTTCGTCTTCAACTCGAGACCGTCCATCAAAGCCGGTATTTCCGCAAGCTGATCTTCGGGACCTATTAGCAGGTAGCCTTGACTACTTTCGTGGAATACCTTCACGGCAAAGCTCATCGCCATGAAGAAATCAGAGAGAGTCTCGCCACTCCAGCCTTCGAGTTTCGGGAAGAACTGTGCCGTAAGGCTCTCCGCCGTCGGCGCCGACCCCATCTCCTTGAGAAGACTCTCAAAGACAACAATATCCTCTTCGTTTCCAACGACCACTATTCTGTCTCCCTCTCCGAAAACGATTAGAGAGGAGTTCATACTTGACAGAAGCTGATTCAGGAAATCAGTACTATGGCCTATCCCACTGAAGATGCGCATTTCTTGCGACTTCTCGGACGGTTTATCGGAAGTTAGGCGGTTAAGAATGTCCCTTACCTGTTCAATCTCTCCTTCCTTTCCATAAACGACGAAGCTGCCCCGAATCTCGAGAACGGAGATTTCCAGGCCAAGTGTGTTAATTATCCCATCGAGTTCTTCGATGGTAACTTCACGAGGAACTATAACTGTGACTTTGTGTTCGCTGATAATATCGTTCCTTATCTGTACGAATCTTTCAATCTCCTTCTCTGCTCCGATCACTACAAGTCTCCCGGCCACAGAAAGAGGATAGACGTTTATGTTGAACGCCGATTTGACTGATTGGGCAGCTGCAAGATCAAATCCGTCACGAACCTCGACTACTAGATAACTCTGTTCGCCGTCAACAACCTGAACCTCTCTTCGCGAGAGGATCGAGCTAATAGTCTCTTCGGCCTTCTTGACGTTTTCCTTTTGGCCGACCGCTATTACTCCGGTTGGCGTATTCAGAAGATCAATACGAATACCCAGCCTAGAGAAGATCGCTCTGAAACTGTCGGTCTCCTCAGTTGGGATTTCCACAAATGCAAAGATGTCAGGTTCATCGCCCTTGGGAAGCACTATTCCTTCAGCAAGTTCGCCGAAGACTCTTACGGTAGAACGAACATCGCTTTCCGGACCTATCACCATCGACCTTCCATCAACGGTAACAACTGTAACTGCAAGCCCCATCTTCTCCAGCATACTCTGCAGATTCTGAATAGAAGGAACGGACTCAACTATCTCGTAGTGAGGTCTCTCAAGACCTGAAAGCCTGGTTGTTTCGGTGCTTATTCGGTCAAGAATTGCCGTGGGACCCACAATGAGATAACCTGATTGGACCGGTGTTACGCTTATCTTTGCCCATTCTTTTTCTCCCAAATAACCCCGCAAGTATGAAACTAGCTTGCCATCTTCCCAGCCGGCAGGGTTGTTGAAGAATCTAGATTCGACCGTCTCATCTTCTTCCGCCCTTGAAAGCACCGAATGGACAACTTCTATCGCCTTTGTCGACTCCTCTTCGGTTCCAACCAGAACAACGCCGGAAGGAGATGAGAGAAGCTCAACATCTAGTCTTAGACTCTCAAGTATGGCAGTGAACTCGCCGATCCTGTCATTTGGAATATCAGTGAAAGCGTACTTGAGTTCCTTGTCGGTCTCAAGTATGACGGTTCGATCATTTATCGATTTTACGACGCTCGCTGCATTTTCAAGGTCCTCACCGTATCCGACAATTATCACGTTGCTTCCAAAGCTCAAAGCAGTAGCGTCTATCTTCAGTTCCGAAAGTACTTGTCTGATCGTCTCGAATGTGCCTTCGCTTGCAGGCATTATTATGTAGTCGTATTTTCTCGAGGTCAGTGGAGCCTCAAGACCGTTTCTCAGCATCTTGATCAATTCGACTGTCTTCTCTACACTCTCCTTCATGCCAACGACAAGGTGTTTGTCTCCGACCGGTAGTATCGTCACCTTAAGTCCCAGCCGTTCAAGAAGAGTGTCCAGCTGGTCTATTGCAGGAAGTGAGGTTTCTATGACAAAGAACGGATCTTCGATCCCTGCCAGACGATCGGCTTCCGCAACCAATCTCGAGATAACTTCCAGCGGACCGACAACGATATAGCCACTGGACGAAGGGGTGATTGAGATCCTAGAGAAATCGTCCTCGCCAAGGAAGTCCATGAAGTAGCTGGCATATTTTGCATCGTTCCAGCCCGGCACAACTGCAGCTACGTTTGAAACTCGCCCCTTCTCTCCTTCGGTTTCAGCAACCAGGGCTTCTCTTTCGAGAATCGCGTTGACGGTCTTGATTGCTGTCTCGACCTTTTCTCTGTCACCGATCATTAAAACCCCGGTGGCAGAAGGAAGAAGCTCTACTCCGGCACCAAGCTTATCAAGAATTGCCTGATAACTATCTATCTCGCTGCTCTGTATGCCCGTGAAGGCGTACGTGGGTTCATAAACCTGTGCTGTAGTTCTTCTACTAAGTATGTCATCTACTACCATGATCGTTCTCTCAACTGCCTCTTGAGAACCGATTACGATAACTCCGGATGGGGATGTAATTAAGGATACTTCAATTGCGAGTCTCTCAAGAATCGCATTGAAGCTGCCGATGTCTTCCCCGGAAATATCAACGACTCTGTATTCTACAGCTTCAGGCACAGTCACATCTTGTGAGACTGATTTCAAGAGCTGCTCCATTATCTGGCTTGTGCGTCGTACATCTTCACCTGAACCGATTACAATGGTGGAACTACCCATTTTTGCGAGATCAACCATAACCCCCAATCTAGCCAGAAGCCCTTCAAGATCGTCGACGGGAGGTATCCTGTCAAACACTGCGAAAGCCGGATCCTCAAATTCCCTGAGTCTCGAGATCTCTGCCTTGACTACTTCTGCCAGGACAATTGGAGTTAGGGCAATAAACCCGCTGGAGGACGTCATAATTGAGATTCTCTCAAAGTCGTCGACTCCAAGGAATAGTCTAAGGTATTCGCTTACCCTCGCAAGATCCCAACCCGGTATGGCCTTGATGTCAAGAGACACTCTTTCTTCCCTTTCGATTTCCTGAGCATGAAGCTGTTTATATAGAGATCTGAACTTTAAGAGATCCTCTTCTTCACCTATCGCGACAATCTTGTCAGCCACCCCGACTGCAAATACTCTGTAGTTAAGAAGTTCAAGGGCAGGTTCCAGTGACTGAACGGTAATTCCTGACGATAACGGAAGAAGAAGGAAACTCTCATACTTATCCTGAAGTGGAACATCTTGCGATTCTCTTGAGTTGATCGCCTCAATCAACTCCTCCGCACGTTCAAGCTCAGACTCTGCTCCAATGGCGACAACACCTGTAGGGGTGTTGAGCAGTTCGACATCAATACCCAGCCGTTCGATGATCGGGAGAAGTTGTGCTATCGAATCCGATCTAACATCTACAAATCTGAATCTCAAACTGAGATCTGCTGAAACACTTTCGGAGTGAGCCATTACCGACTCAACTATGTCAAGTGCCTTTAGAAGCTCTTCCCCAGAACCCACAGCAACTACTCCTGTAGAGATCTGGATGAACTCCGATACGACCCCAAGCTTTTCCATTACTATCTCCAGAGGAGCAATATCTTCAGGTCTTACAGGCAAGAAAATGAACGTTTTTGACTCTAGCGCCTGCTCCTCGGGTTCACCTTCCGGATAGATCGCATCTATAAGCTGATCGATGAGCTTTCCGGTTCTGTCAACACTGTCACGGTTTCCAACTATTAAGTACTTGTCTTCAACAGGAATGATTCCGACCTTTATTCCGAGAGCATCTATTAAAAGCTCCAGCTGGTCAAGAGGAGGTAAAGCTCGCTGTACCATGAAGTGCGGGTCCTGAATCTCTTCAAGTCTGGCGATCTCTTCCTCTATCGTCTTTAGAAGTTCAACCGGGCCAACGATTATGTATCCACTCACTGAAGGAGCAATCGAGACTCGAGAATAGAGGTCTTCGCCTAGATAGTCTCTTAAGTAGCTGGAAAGCATTTCGTTGCTCCAACCAGCTACCTTCTTAACGAAGGTCGATACGTTCCTTGTATCTTCAGAGGGACCTATCTCCTTCTTTTGATCAACAATCGTTTGCACTACAGTTTTGGCCCTTGAAACCTCTTCCGACGAACCAATCAAGAGGGCCCCTGAGGGAGAAGATAGTAGTTCAGCGTTGATTCCCATTTTCTCCAGAACCAAAGAGTAATCGCCAATCTCGTCAGAAGAAACTGAAACAAACTCGAACACCGATTCCGTCACAATAGTCGACGGCCGCTTCTCAAGGATTGATTCTGAAGTCTCCATTGCTTTTGCGACTTCTTTGCGTTCACCGATAATCAAGACACCAGACGGGGAGTCGAGAAGCTCCACTTCTATACCGATGCTCGAGAATATTCCTCTAAATGCTGCAGAATCTTCGCCCGATATTTGAGAGAGTTCAAATACCATTTCACCGACTTCGGGCTCGTCACCGATTATCTCCAGAAGCTTGGCAACTATCTCTATAGTTTGTTTGACATTGGGTTCAGTACCGATGATAACGAAGTAATCATCAACCTTCAGAATATCGACTATTACTCCGAGTCTCACTAGAAGAGAATTCAGTTCGTTTAATGAGGGCATCCTTCGCTCTATAGAGTAGAAGGGGCTTTCTATTTTCCTGAGCCTATCGAGTTCCCTTTCAACACTTTCCAAGATTGACTCGGGACAGTTGATGATGTATCCCTTGGCGGTCTGAACGAGAGAAATGCTGGCAGTCTTGTCAACTCCCAGGACTACTCCCAGATACGACAATAGTCGTTCAGAGTCCCAACCGGGCACCCCCAAAATCTCTTTGCTTGCAAAAGCCCCCTCCGCACTCTCTGAGGTGAGAATCTCTCCGTACAACCCTCTGAACAACTGAAGGTCGAAGCTGTTTCCGACAACAACGATCTTGTCGTAGATCTCTGTGATTACGAGATCGAAACCGAAGACATTTATCACTGAGTTTAGAGATTCTATTGCAATCTCAGGTTTAGAAGAGATTATCAGGTACGAACTATCGGCATCTACTTCTTGAGGAAGTGTAGTTGGTTCTTTCTTTAGAATCTCATCGACAATCTTCTTCGCTTTAGCCAGTTGTGTTTCGACACCGATTCCGATTATCCCAACTGGTGTTTCCACAAGATCAATCTCGTAACCAAGAAGGGTTAGAATCTCTTCCAGGCTACCGACCAAGGACAACTCAACATCTATTAAGCTATAGCTTTTTGGACCGGTCTCAATCGTCTCAATTCTCGACAAAATCGAACTAATAACTGCCATTGCATCTTCAAGGCGGTCCTCAGTTGCCACAACAGCCACGCCGGTTGGTGTGTTTACAAACTCCACTGACAAGCTAAGTTTATTCAGAAGCTCGCTGATCCCTTGAATCTCGGAATAGGGCAGATTTATGAATTCATACTTGTACTCTAATTTAGCCTCAGAAACGTCCCCCTGCACAGGAAGTCCGCTACTCAGCTGCCTTACAAGCCTTGATGCTTCCTCAACGTTCTCCCTGGAGCCAATAATCATGAACTGGTTCTCGACTGGAACTATGGTCGCAGCAATACCCAGTCTTTGCAATAGGACTTCAAACTGGGAAAGAGAGGGGATAGATGTCTCCAGTCTGTACGATGGGTTCTCAAATCCTCTCAGTTTTTCCGCTTCAGCGGAAACCGCTTCAAGAACAGATTCTGTTGCAATAACTATGTATCCATTGCCTGAAGTTGTGAGAGTGATATCAGAGAAGAGTCTAGGTCCAAGAAAGTCGCTGAGGTAGGCTCTGAACTTCTCGATATCCCAGCCGGGAATAGCCCTTATCTGGAGGGAGAGGCGAGTCTCCTGACTTGCCATCCTGCTTTCAACCATCTCAGTGATTCTGGGAATTCTCTCTTCAATGATCCCTTCTATCTCAGAAAGCCTTTCCGGATACGCTCTGATTACCAGAAGACCCGCAGAAGTGATGAAATCAGCCGTCTCATTTTCTACGAGAATCGTTTCGAGCAGATCCCCCAGACCGGAAGAGTAGATTTCGGGAGAGATCTCGAGAATCGATTCCCTTGTCACCCTGTATATCTGTCTTTCATGTTGTTCAAGTTCGTTGATGGCCCTCCCCATGATTCCTGAAGGACCATACATGAAGACCAGTCTGTCCGCAATCTGCTGAATTGTGTACTCACTCTCAACGAGACCTTGGGCAGCAAAGAACGTACCAAGAAAACTGGATACTTCTTCATATGAATCGTTGGTCTTCAGTTCCAGGTAAGTGCTATCATAGTCATCAAATGTAATCCCGGTAAATAACGACAGCAGATATTCGGCAGTCTCTATAGAGCTCTTAGCACCCTTCACGATGTAACCCTTTCTCTCGCCTAAGGGCTCAATTATTGAACCTGTAATTCGTTCGACCTGAGCTACTATCGACTCTTCTATTGTAAGGTGATAGTTCACCATGAGGTATGAAACGTCTTCAGAAATTGTGGAGAAAGAGTCTGCGATTCTCTCCAGAACAGGAACTAGATAATTTGGCAGCTCGAAAGTGACTTTTCCGATAGGCTCAAAAGTTCTGTCAACGGAAAGTTCTTCATAAACTGCATAGCTTTGAAGAATCCCGAAGATCGCTCCCACGAGGGTCCCGTCATCAGGAAGCCCCGACCCTGAAGCACTTACTAGTTTCAGAACGTCCTCAATCAAGAAGAAATTGTCGGGGAGAGTCAATGTAACCCTTGTCCTGCTCGAATCAAGATCTTCTGAGGTCAAATACAACCTGTAGAGATCGAGATACTCATAAAGGGCCGTAACTTGAGAATCGTTTCCAGAGAATATCAGCTTGTTGAACTCAGGAATACTTACTATGGTAAGGCTTTCTGAGAAGAGCAGCGAATTAAGACTCCTTGCCAATTCGTAGTATGCTGTAAGCGGTTCAACATCGACGTTAGTTATCTCCCACGGGACAGAGTATTCTTTGGTGACCGTGTTTTTCGTAAGAGCTGCAGAAAGACTCATGTGGGTCTGGAGATCGCCAAACACCATCAAAGAAGCCTCGTTCGGCAGATACTCTATGTAGCTATTTACTGGAAGAGTCTTTCTCAGCCTTTCAATCTGTTCTGAAACGGTCTCCCCCTCAATATTGAAATCAACACCGATATACGTCTTCCAGAAGGCATTAACAAGATCTTGAACTTCTTCAGGCGAACCCAGATAGAAGGTTCCGTCAGTCAAATAGGAATAAGCGACCCTATCTCCAAGAGACGTAAGGATATTTCTCAGAATATCTTCGGGCATGGCCAGTGAGAAACCAACCACAACCTGCTCATTTCTAACACTTGGAGAGATGATATACGATAGATCTAGCATTTCTTCCGAAAAAAGATATGTCATCGCAGTAGATAGCGTCATACCATATGTAGTGAATTTCTCGATATTCACATTAATATTCGATCTAAAGAATCTAAGCGTAACAACATTCTCCATAATCGTAACTTCTGGATCATCGATTGCTGGAATCAACAAAGCGACGTTCACCGACAGTCTCTTCGGATCTTGCCTGGTCCACAAACCTTCAACCGGACCCATTCGAAGCGGTAAATTCATATCTCTGCCGCTTACACCGTTTATTGCCAGAGAATATATGGTCCTTGAAGGATTCGATTGTATATTGTAATCTGTGACATTGTCCTTAAAGATCAGAGTCACTGTTACCGATTCTGCATCCATAGTGGGAATGACTGAATTCAGCTGATTAGAGAAACCAATACAGAAGAAGCCCAGAACTAGAAATAAGACCGCTATTCTTCTCACACGAATCACCCCATATTCACCCTCGAGTTTATGACCTGAAATACTTCACAACAAAGAAGCTGTTCGTACTAGTATCATTTAGCAGAACAGCAAATTCCGTAATTCCATATACTATATAGGAGGGAGCAACTTGCTCGCCCACTCTTACTGTTATCTCCGTCTCACCCGTCTGTAGAACTGCGTAATCAACCTTGTTCAACCTGTAATAGGCAACATACCTGACATTCTCTGCCTCTTCGCCGACTTCTAGCATTGAACTTATGACCTCCGAAGGACTCGCATAGAGTGGGAGGAAATGATTCTCCATACTGAAGACGCTCACCACCCTAGAAGTATCAACGGGATCAATTCTTATTCTGCTTGCCGCAACATCAGCAATCTCTACCGGTTCGAAGAGCAATACCAAGAGTACACCACCCGTGACTAACAGAGTAATTGAGACCACTATTATCAAAACGATCTTCTCCATAAAATCAGCTCCGTCTAGAAGGTCCCTGTTACAGCAATGTCCGTCCTCAACTCAAGCAAAAGATTGGACGGAATATTAGACTCCGGCAGAATCGGAAATCCAAGGTTTGATCTCAGATCAAGCTTTCTGACAAGAATTCTCGGTTCACTGACAATCATCTCAACAAGATCAAGAATATCTCTCGAACTACCTGAGACAGTGATTCCTTTGTACTCTCCTTGAGAAGACCTTATCGGAATCCTCTCCTCTATCTCCTTAAGATAACTCCTTGTACTCATTGCGCCTATCGCTTCGTTTCGGACTCTTGAGAGCAACTGAACCTCAAGGTATGCACTTTCAAGACCGTTCACCTCTTCGACCAGCAGAGATGTATTCTCGAAAGTGTTGTAGGAGTAAAGTACCACCAGGAACAAAAAACCTACGATCGTCAAAGCGATCAACGACCAGAAGGCAATCTTTGAGTTTATTCCCTTTCTGTCAAGAATACTGAGTCTTCTCTTCAGCTTATTAGCATAGTCTCTGTGAATGAAAAAGCCATCGTTGCTCTCAAAAGATCCCGAGTCGACAAAGGCATTAATTTCTTCGATGTTAAACTCGTCTCTCTCATTCATCGAGGCCACCCACCTTGAGGTCGACAAGTTGAAGAGAGTAAAGCTCCGCGAAGTCCAAATTACCCCTCACGCTTGGCCTGGCAAGAAGGGTTGGTGTGGTAAGCGGTGACGGGAAATAGGTATTATCACCTTCAAATATTAGATAGTAGAAGGAGTTACCAACACCACTTTCAAACGAAATTCTCGAAGCAATCGTCTTCAGAGCGTTCTCGNNGAGATAAGCTTCCATTGTTCTGAAGACATCCATCTCTAGCGACTTCGAGCTTACATGAGCGCGAAGATCGCTAACCTGTCTACTAAGTCTATTCCGGATTGCAATGTACTCCTGCTTCTTGTCGAACATCATGTCAATGTCTGCTATCAGATTCCCTGTAAGGTATGTTCCAGTATTATCAAACAGATAGCCTTTCATTCTAGAAACCTGTCTAAATCTTACATCAAAGGCTTGGGTCACAAAAAAACGAGACCCGATAATCAGAACGACAATTATCAGCAGGACTATTAAAGAATACTTAAGCCTTGATACCCGTTTCTTCCTTGAATGTAAGTTTACGTCGACCAAGTATCTCACCACCTCTCATGAGTAGTCCCACCGAAGTATATGTTATCCCAGTCGTTTCCTTAATCCTAAGAGGCATGCTGACCACCTCTGTCTCGTCTCCAAGAATTCTCTGAAATGCTCTTGAGTAAACGGCTGTAGAAAGACTCGAGGGCCCCACTACAAAGAACCTTGTGAAGAGAGACTCGTCGGCCGCAGAAGTATTCGGAGAGTTCGACAGAGTGTTCGTAAGATACATCCTAAGCTGATAGGAGATTAGCCCTTCAAGTCTCTCGGAAGCCTCTTCTATCAATGAATCGTAATATGCCTTGGAGCCGACAAGGAACTCCCTCTGGATATCTGTTTTAGGAGAAAGAGAGTTGTCCTCACTGAAACCACTTGCCAGCTCGTCAAAACCATCGCTTATGTAGTTCAGCCCAACAATCTCTTCTCCTCTCAGTGTAAGGAGAATCGAATAATTCTTATCCACCACAAAGACGATGTTGTTTCCCTCGAAGACACTGGTATGAGCGGTCTTGAAGATGGAGAAAGGCTTAACATCTACTATATTCGGCTCGGGGAAGTTCTCGCCTGTGAGTCTTCCAACGAATTCAAAAACAGCCTTCCTCTTGGTGATAATAAAGGCAGGAACCAACCCCGTCTTCAAAGAAGCAATTGAGTTGAGACAGGCAACGTTTACTTCGTCTGGCGGCAAAGAAAACTGAGAGGCGGCCTTGAAACTGGCAACGCTAAGCAGGTTCTTCATCGACTTGACCCTCGGAACCTCTAGATGCTGAAACACAACATCCTTTGGGTGGAAGGTCGTCACAAATATCTCATCTACGGGAAGAGTATTATTCTCGCCAAACACCCTGGCCGCTTCGCCAAGCGAGTTCTCACCGATCCTAAGGACAGAAAAGACCGGTATTACGCTCCTACCCTCGACCACTGCTCTTACGATCTCAGTGTAACCCTCATCGGAATTAACGGCAGTAATCATACTTTGAAACATATTTACCCCCAAGTCTCAATAAGTGACCTTCCCCGTAACCGGCTGGATAGTCAATACACTGCCATCAGCAAAATTCAGCGTTGTCGAACCGTTAAGAATTACTATAGACCCATCGCCGTTGAATCTTATTCTGAAACCTTCGGGATTCTCCCACAAGCAATCCTCAAAAATATCACCCGTTGTCGAAGACACCCTTCTAGTTCTGAAATCATAGAAGAGCTCGACTGGTCTTGAACGAACAATTGCCTCAAGTCGTTGGCTTTCAATGAAAGAATCGAAAGCTGTTTTGCTGAGGCTAATCTTTAGCTTAACTATGATTTCAGACGAAACCAGTACGACGCCGCTGATACACAGAGAGACCAGGACCAGACAGCACAACAACTCGGTCAAGCTCATCCAATACTTTGCTCCATAGCAAAGACTGCACCGTATATCGTTATTGCCAGGAAACCAATGAACCCACCAATAAATAATATCATTATTGGTTCCACAAGCGAAACAAGTTTCTTGAGTGCGTTCTGAACTTGCATATGATAGAAATCCGCAACTTTTAACATCACTTCATCCAGCTTGCCGGTCTCTTCACCAACAGCAACCATACTAACAACAATGGGCGGAAAGACCTTCTGGCGCTCCAAAGCAGCATTGATGCTTTCCCCACCCTTTATTCCTATTATTGCATTGCCCACTGCTTTCATAACTCTTGGACTCTGAGAGACTTCTCCGGCCAGTTCCAAAACGGTCGGCAGATCGACTCCACTGGCAACTAGGACCGCAGTCGTCCGAGTGAACCTCTCCATTGCCGTCATGTTTCTCAAATTCCTTATCGGAGGGATCAACTTACCAATGTTTTCCTTGACAACGTTTCCATATCTGCTCTTGAAGAAAAAGTAGCCTCCAATCAACAATCCGACAAGCATAACAAGCAACAGAGGCCAGTGATTCTCAAGAATGCTGTTCATACTCAGGAGAATTGCCATCGCTCCTTCTGGTTGAAAGTTTCCACCAAAAGCGCCGATCAGGTTCGGCAAAATGAAGAAGGAGATCATCCCAACTATTCCAACTGCAAAGACCATCATGAAGAGAGGGTATGACATAGCTGACTTCACTTGATTCTGCAGCTCGACCATCCCTTCGTAGAAGTCGGCAACCCGTTCTAGTGACTCGTCTAGCACTCCACCCGCTTCTCCGGCCTTAACCAGATTGGTGAAGAGGGGCTCGAATACACCCGTCTTTTCAAGTGACTCGCTGAAGCTCATTCCACCTTCTATATCCAGGACCACCCGAGTCACGATCTTTCTGAATCTTCTTGAAAAGAAAATCTGAGTTGAAAGAACCTGAAGAGCGTCTCTTATTCTCACACCTGAGGAAACCATGGTTGCCAATTGCCTTGAGAAGATGCTGACTTCCTTTTGCGAGGCAGGGAACATTGAAGCTTTCGTGGAAACATGTGAAGCGGACTGCTTGATTGAACTGACGACATACCCTCTGCTTGAAAGTATCTGAAGCGCCTCTAGTTTGGAGTTCGCAGCAAGCTTGCCTTTTTCTGATTTTCCCTTGGTGTTGATGACTTCATAGCGGAAATCGGGCATCTTTCACTCCACCCTCCTTAAGAGACAGACTGCGTAGGCCTTAGCAAAACCGGGACTGCTGCCGTTCCCCGATTTCGGTTTGATGTTCACTAGCTCGCTCTCTATCCCAAGAGCACTGGCAACGTTGTCTATCATTGACTGAACAAAACCAGCCAGCCTTATTTCTTCGATAACGACCACAGAATCAACGTTGTTCACTTCCCAGTTTCCTTTGATCAAGTCTGCCGTTTCCTTGAGAAACTCAATACTCCTGCGATCTTTGTTAGAGCTGTTTTCCGGATACCTGAGGCCGATGTTTCCAAGAGAGCAAGCCCCAAGAATCGCATCTACTATCGCATGACTCAGAACGTCACCGTCTGAGTGACCGGAAAGGTACAGTGAATTAGATACTTTCAAGCCACCCAGAAACAAACCCTTGCTTCCTGCGACAATAGGATGAACGTCATAACCTATTCCAAACCTTGTGTTCATATCAGCCTAATAGGCATAATAATATAGGTATACCCCTGAATATCCACAGGATTCATCTGAAGGGGACTATTCGAATCTACGAAATTCAGTTCTACCATTTCGGAATCAACCTTCTTCACTGCCTCTGACAGAAATCTAGGGTTGAAAGCGATAATTATGTTGTCACCCTCTTTGCTCGTCTTAATAACCTCGATCGATTCTCCGTGATCTGGACTACGAGCAATTATCTTGAACTCCTCATCGTTTATCTCAAACTTAACAGAATCAGATCCCAGTCTTGCAGCGATTGAAGCTCTTCTAACCGCATCGGAAAAAGTAACTGCGGGAAGAACAACCCTAGCTTTAAATGACTTTGGGAGAACTTTCTTGTAGTCTGGAAACTCCGCATCGACGACTTTGGTTACTATTTCGGTACCGTCAAAGAAAAACTGGACACGAGAACCGTCGTAAACTACTCTCATGACGTCGGACATCGCAGCCTTCAGACTATTCTGAAGATCTCTCATGCTCTTCAACGTCAGCAAAAAATGGTCTTCGATACTTAGGTCTATCCTCTCTTCAGAGAGGGCCATCCTGAATCCATCTGCGGCAACTAGGCGAACATAACCATCGTCGAATTCCCAGTATACACTGTTCAGATTTCTCATGAACTCATCTCTGGCAGCGCAAAATATCACCCTGTCTATCATCAACTCAACCGATGAGACCGATACAGTGAAGTCAAGCCCCCCGGCTGCAGCCTCTATATCAGGAAAATCCCCTGGATCCATAGTAGGAAGAGTGAATTGGGCACTTCCCAAACGAATAACCACATTAGTTTCTTCGGTCTCAAATATTACTTCTCCTTCCGGGAGATTCCTTACTATCTCTAGAACCAGACGGGCATCGATAACGAAATCACAACTTCCATCAATGTGCTTGGGCTTCAGCTCGGTGGTAATAGCTGTCTCGAGATCAGTTGCCACAAGCTTGATGGTCGACTCATCCTTCATCGAGAAATATATGCCTGAAAGAATCGGTTTTACGCTCTTTGACGCTACTGCACCGGAAACCGACTCCAATCTAGTGAGGATTTCGGAACGAGCTACGACGAATTTCATCATACACCTCCACTTGATGAGCTTTTCATAGATTATAACATCTATGTGGCATAATCATTATGATAAGCAGCAATGGCAGATTGTTATCCACTGGAGAGCGAGAGCGATGAACATAAGATATATTCATTCGTGGAGCATGGAACCAAATCAAGCGATAGCTTTGCAAAACAAGCTCGCCAATCAGCTCGTCTTGCACACTCGTATCGCGAACCCACGCTTGATAGCCGGAGTAGATGTCTCTTTTCCATCAAGAGCTACTGCCCTTGCAGTTGTAGTAGTACTGGAATTCAGCACTTTACAAGTTGTCGATTGCTTCCATGCAATCGGAAAGGTTGATACACCTTACATTCCCGGACTTCTTTCCTTCAGAGAAGGCCCCACAATTCTCAACGCTCTATCGAAATCTTCTGAAGTCGATTTGCTTTTCTTCGACGGCCACGGAATCGCCCACCCAAGGGGGATTGGTATAGCCTCCCATATTGGTCTCTTTCTAGAAACACCAACCATAGGAGTAGCCAAGAAACTTCTATTCGGGCGGCTACATAGCACCCCTGTGGACAAGGGAAAGAAAAGCCCAATAACCGCCCCAGATGGTAGGCTGCTAGGGTACGCGTTATGTACTAGACAAGGAGTGAAACCGGTATATGTCTCTCCAGGCAATCGGATAACTCCGGAACTCTCTGTTGAAATGGTTTTGAAGACTACCGACAAGTACAGAATTCCCGAACCAACCAGACAGGCTCACATAATGACGCAGAAGCTTAAGGATCAACTTAGCCTGTAGAAAACTATCGATGCCGCGCCGGTTATACCTGCGTTTTCTACCAGCCTGCTGAGTGTAATACTATAAGTTCCAATGAATGAAGGCATGACAAAAGCAGGCATCTTTCTCAGAATACCGTCAATAAGCAGATCTCCCGCTTTACTTATCCCGCCTCCGATGATGATATGCTCAGGATTGAAGACATGGATGAAATTGCCAATTGCGATTGCCATAGCCTTTGTCACTCTCTCCACTATCATTGTGGCTGCTAGGTCTCCCCCTCGCGCTGAATCGAAAACGACCTTGGCAGTTATTTCGGGTGCGGAAAACATTGAGGATTTGGGAAACCGCTTTGAATACTCTCTGGCCATTTTGACAATGGCGGTGGCAGATGCAAGAGACTCCAAACATCCATGAGAACCACATCCACATAGAGGACCCTCGGGTTCCACAATTGTATGTCCGAGCTCTCCACCATAACCGCTGCTACCCGTCATCAGTATTCCATGGGTAATCACGCCTCCTCCGACCCCCGTGCCAAGGGTGAGTCCTATCATGTGCTGACTTCCTTTGAACTCCCCAAAGGCCCATTCTCCAAGAATAAATGAGTTTGCATCATTCTCCACGAACGTCTGGACTCCGGTTATCTTTTCCAGCATCGATGCAAGTCCGAATCCTGACCAATCGGGGAGATTCGGCGAGAATAGCACAGTACCTGTGTCATGATCTATCGAGCCGGGCGAACCGACCCCAATACCAAGTATTTCGGAGGAACTAACAGCTGATTCGAGAAGAAGCTCCTTTATCGCTTCCCCAATTCTTGTAACAACGGTTATCCTACCATCGAAGACTCTAGTGGGAATCATCTTTTTCTCAATAATCCGGCCGTCTTCTTCAACTATTGCAATCTTTGTTTCTGTACCGCCAAGATCAATACCTATAACGTACTTAGCCATTTGCATCTCCAGTCTAGTACGACTTTTTCTCCATCTCTATCAAGTCCAAGAACTCCTCATTCGTGGCGGTTCCACGTAGTTTTTCCATGATTAGTCTCAGGCCCTCTTCCTCTGACATTGATGAAAGCATTCTCCTAAGAACCCAAACCTTCCTAAGAATATCGGAAGGAAGAAGAAGCTCTTCTCTCCTTGTTCCTGAGAGGGTTAGGTTGATCGAAGGAAACATTCTCTTATTGGCAAGCTGTCTCGACAGGATCAATTCCATGTTTCCAGTACCTTTGAATTCCTCAAATATGACCTCATCCATCTTGCTCCCGGTTTCGACAAGAGCAGTAGCGATTATCGTAAGGCTTCCACCCTCTTCAATGTTACGGGCTGCTCCGAAGAAGTACTTGGGTTTGTACAAGGCAGAAGGATCCACGCCACCAGAAAGAAGTTTTCCGCTAGGCGGAACATACAAATTGTAAGCCCTTGCAAGCCTGGTTATACTGTCAAGGAGGATAACAACGTCGTAATTGAATTCCACTAATCTCTTGGCCATCTCGATTGTCATCTCAGCGACTCGTATCTGCTTCTCTGGATGCATGTCAAACGGAGCCGCAATCACGTGTGCATTTGTGCTTCTTCTGAGATCGGTGACTTCTTCAGGTCTCTCATCAATAAGTAAGATAATCCTAACCGTATCGGGATGATTTTCAGCAATGCCATTTGCCAGTTCCTTCAGAAGTATCGTCTTACCCGCCTTAGGAGGCGAGACAATTAGCCCTCTCTGTCCCTTTCCTATCGGAGAAAAGAGGTCGACCATTCTCGTACTCATAATGTGCGATTCTGTTTCCGTAATAAGCATGTCTTCGGGATGGATAGGAGTGAGATTCTGAAAGGTTATTCGTTCAGCAGCGAAGTTGATTGCTTTGTGGTTAATGGCTTCAATTCTCAGGAGCGCGAAATACTTCTCTCCTTCTTTCGGTGGTCTCACCTGCCCCGCGACTGTATCGCCGCTAGTGAGATTAAATCTTCTGATCTGTGACTGGCTAACGTAAATATCATTTGAGCTTGGGAGAAGATTGTTATCGAGCGTTCTTAGAAAACCATATCCCCCATCTGTAATCTCCAGAACTCCTTGATCAAAGAAGTAGCCGTAGGATTCGGTTTGAGCCTTTAGAACAGCGAAGATCAAATCCTTCTTTGCCATCTGCGTATAGCCCTGTACGTCATACTTTCTGGCAAGTTTATACACCTCCCTGATAGGCATAGCCTGAAGCTGGGAGATGTCAATTTCGACTTCCCTGATATTGTCCTTGTCTTTGTCCTTATCCTTCTTGGGAATCTCCTTGGCATCATCCATAACGCCTTCTCTAAAGGTTTCCTGAGCTACCGGGCCATCTGCATTAGGTTCTTCGTAGTTCTTCTTGGAAATGGTCATAACTTCTTCTTTTTCCTTTCCAGATTCATTAGAAGGAGTTATATTTGCCTTCTGATTCTCCACATCTCTTTTCGTTTCAGTCTTCTTCGATTCCGTCTTTTTTGATTCGGTCTTTTTTGATTCGGCCTTTCTCTTGGTAGTTCTCTTGTTGGCGGCTTTCTCGATTAGAACCTTTTCTACTTGTTCGTTTGGAGTTTCTTCTGTCTTCTTTTTTCTTGGGCTCAAATTCAACGGTACATTCTATCCACCACTGGAAGAATGTACCTACCCTCCTTCCGTGTTCTTGAAATTAATAAGATTATGAAGCTAATCGTATTTGTAAGAAAGCATGGGAGACCTGTCTCCGGCGAGGTACCGATTCTTTCAGGAATAATATACCACTTACGAAGCAAAATTCAAAGCTTATTGACCTTGTTGTTTCTCATAGCGCTTCCAGTCTTTGGTGAACCTCTCTATCCCAATATCTGTAAGCGGATGATTGAATAGTCTGAGAAGCACATCAAAGGGTATTGTCACAATATCCGCACCCATCAAAGCGGCCTCTAGTACATGCATAGGATGCCTCACGCTTGCAACGATGATCTCAGTACAATAGCCATAGTTCGCAAAAATGTCAACAATCTCCTCAACTATTCCCATCCCTTTACTAGCAATATCGTCTAGCCTTCCAACAAATGGGCTTACGTATGTAGCACCTGCCTTCGCAGCTAGAGTAGCCTGAAGCGAATTGAATATAAGTGTTACATTTGTCCTTATCCCTTCACCACTAAGGGTTTTCACAGCCCGCATCCCATCTTTTGTCATTGGGATTTTAACAACAACATACTCGCTAAGAGAAGCCAATTCTCGCGCTTGTGATACCATATTCTCAAAATCCGTTGCCGTAACCTCGGCTGACACAGGACCCCTAACGGTTTCGCAGATTTCCACAACACGTTGTTCGAACTTCACGCTTTCTCTGGAGACAAGCGTTGGATTAGTCGTGACTCCATCAACCAGTCCAAGCTTCATACCCTCTCGAATCTCGTCAATGTTAGCTGTATCAAGGAATATCTTCACTTTCGTACCTCCGAAGAATGGCTACCTTTCGGTAGCCATCATTTTTTGTCCTGTTTCTTTTCAGTCTTCTTCTCGGGCTTCTTTTCCTGTCTTTCTTCGTTGTCAATGAGTTGGAGGACGGCCATCTCACTAGCGTCTCCTCTTCGCATGCCAAGTTTCACAATCCTTGTGTATCCGCCGTTCCTTTCGAGATACTTGACAGCTATCTCATCACATATCTTCTTAACTAGCTTCCTGTCATTGAAATTTCTGTTGATTTCGCGGCGCAAAGCAAGATTTCTTGACTTGAGCTCCTGCGATTCGCTACTCTCGGAATCCTTAGCGGCGATTTCCGCCGACAGTATTGTAGCCTTCTTTGCTTTCGTAATTATGCTTTCTACGAACGGCCTTACCTCTTTAGCCCTAGTTACCGTCGTTACTATTGTCCCGTGTTCAAACAGCTCCCTAGCCAGGTTTCGCATCAGAGCAACTCTCTGGCTATGGGGCATATTCAATTTGCTTCCACTAACTCTATGACGCATCTCTTATAGGCCTCCTCACAATCATTCTTTCTTGAGCACGATGTTGAACTTGTCTCTCAGTTTCTTCACGACTTCAAGCATTGACTTCTCACCGAAATTTCTGATCTTCAGAAGATCGGCCTCACTCTTGTCAAGAAGATCGCCAATTCTGTTTATCTTATCTCGTTTAAGGCAGTTAAGAGATCTCACTGAAAGATCAAGTTCTTCGATCTTCTTCGCAGCGACGGAGTTTGAGTCTTGTTCATCCGCCTGAGAAACTTCTGCACTCATCTCACTCTCTTCGGTGATTGTCTCTTCTTCCTCTGGCTCGATGGTTGATCCGGTTAGTCCTTGGGTCGGTTGACCAAGTCCGCTTGAAACAACCTCAAAATGCCTCATAAGGATATCAGTTGCTCTCATCAAAGCATCAGAAGGAGTTATTGATTTCTTCGTCCAGACGTCGAGAACGAGTTTATCATAGTCGGTCCTCTTTCCTACACGAACGTTCTCTGTCTGGAAGTTGACTTTCAATACCGGACTAAAGATTCCATCAATGTATATCATTTCTACGTCGTGCTCGATCTCCATCTCTGAAACAGGGACAAATCCTCTCCCTATCTCTGCGAAAAGCTCGATATAGACAACCGAATCCGTGTTGAGAGTAGCCACATATTGCGATGGGTTTACCACTTCAACACCGGTGGGAGTCTTTATATCCCCTGCAGTGATAACCCCAGGTCCTACCTTTTCAAGAGTTAGTTTCACTGCGTCAGAGAACTCTAGAGCAGGTTTCAGCTGGACTTTCTTGAAATTGAGGATGATTTCAAGGATGTCCTCTTTAACTCCGTCGATAACATCGTATTCGTGATACTTCCCAGGTATCTTAAGCTTTGTGATCGCCATACTAGGTATCGATGAGAGTAGAACCCTCCTTAGCGAGTTCCCAATAGTAGTGGCGTATCCTCTTTCCATTGGAGAAAGGATGAACCTTGTGAAATAGCTGTTCTGATCCTCTCGTTCTTCTTCAATTCGCAAGTTCTTGGGCATTATTGATGTCAACATTATTTCGCCCAGAATTCGGGCACACACCTCCTTCCAAGAAGGTAAGAATCGGATTTACTTGGAGTAGAGCTCGATAATCGACTGCAGATCAACTGGAATCTCTACTTCTTCGGTTACAGGGTATCTCAGGTAGGTCCCTCTGAATGTCTCGTAATCTACCTCAACCCACGGATAGGCTGTTCTTTCTTTCGATGCTTCTACCGCTTCTTTGATCGGTACGACCGCTCTGCTCTTCTCTCTGATCTCCACGATATCACCGACTCTAAGGTTAAAGGAGGGTTTATTGACCCTTCTACCATTGACTAGGACATGTCCATGGTTAACCAGCTGTCTTGCCTGTCTCCTGCTGGATGCAAATCCCATCCTGAAGACCATGTTATCAAGTCTTGATTCAAGGATCTTAACCAGAGCGCTTCCTGTCTCTTCACTCTTTCTCAGAGCCGCTTCGAAATATCTTCTGAACTGTCTCTCAAGGACTCCATAAATCCTCTTGACTACCTGTTTCGATCTTAATTGCATTCCGTATTGAGTAAGCTTTCTTGTCGAGGCTCCGTGCTGTCCAGGTGCTACAGGTCTCTTGACTTGAGCACATCTTGGTGAAAAACACCTTTCACCTTTTAGATAAAGCTTGAACCCTTCGCGACGACAAAGCTTACACACTGGTCCTGTATATCTGGCCATTCAACTCCCTCCTAAATCAGACTCTTCTTCTTCTTCTTGGTCTGCAACCGTTATGAGGCAGTGGCGTGATATCCTTAAGCGTCTCAACAGTGAGACCTGCCGCTTGAATAGTTCTGATTGCAGCTTCTCGTCCCGAACCTGGGCCTTTAACTTCTATTCCTACTCTTGTGATTCCCAACTTAATAGCTTCTTTGGCTATCCTGTCTGCGCCAAGTTGGGCAGCATATGGTGTGGATTTTTTCGAACCGGAGTATCCGGCAGTTCCGCCTGAAGTCCACATAAGGGTATTACCCTCGGGATCCGTCAGGGTGATTATTGTGTTGTTGAAAGAGGACTTTATATGTATTACCCCTCTATCAGTAGTTAGCTTTTTTCTCTTCTTGGCTGCTGGTCTCTTTGCCATTCGCTTTTACCTCCCGTCTTAGCTCTTCTTCCGAATCTTACTGGCTCTAGAACCCTTCCTTGTTCTTCCGTTGGAATGTGTCTTTTGACCGCGAACAGGAAGTCCGTTTCTGTGCCTGTAACCTCTATAACTTCCAATCTCGATTAGTCGCTTGATTGACCTGTCAACTTCGGTCCTTAGCTCACCCTCAACTTTGTAGTGCTCGTTGATGAATTTTGCAATTCTACTTACTTCCTCGTCTGTCAGGTCCTTTGCTCTTTTGTCACCGTTGATCTCAGTTCCGGTAAGAATCTCGTTTGCTCTTGTGTACCCTATACCATAGATATAGGTCAGGGCAACGAACGTCTTCTTATTATTCGGAAGCTCAACACCAAGGATACGTGCCATCTATATCCCTCCTCAACCCTGACGCTGGTTGTGCTTTGGATTTTTCTCGCATACAACTCTTATTCTTCCATTACGTCTAATAACCTTGCAGTGTTCACATCTCTTCTTTACCGAAGCGCGGACTTTCAATTCGTTTCTCCTCCTTTGTCTATCCTTTTTCGATAAACAATTCTTCCTTTGGTCAGGTCATATATTGAAACCTCTACTACGACCTTATCGCCGGGGATCAACCTGATGAAGTTCTTGCGCATTTTCCCAGAGATGTGAGCAAGAACAGAGTGGCCGTTTTCCAGTTCGACCTTGAAGGTCGCGTTGGGCATCGATTCCACAACTATTCCATCCATCTTTATAATATCGCTCTTGTCCGACACCAGTGATCCTCCTCACAGTCTGGAAAGGATTTTTGGACCGTCTTTCATAATCGCTATGTCATGCTCAAAATGAGCTGCACGCGACCTGTCCTCAGTAACTACGGTCCATCCGTCTTCCAGGGTCTCTAAACTGTAGTGTCCGCTCGCAACCATGGGTTCGATCGCAAGGGTCATACCTGTTCTCAATAGCATTCCGCTTCCCTGTCTTCCATAATTGGGCACCTGAGGATCCTCATGAAGATTTACGCCCACTCCGTGGCCAACATAGTCTCTTATCACAGAAAAACCTGCGCTTTCCACGCAGCTCTGAATAGCGAAGCCTATGTCACCGAGCCTATTGCCGGCAACGGCCACTTCAATACCCTTGCAGAGCGCCTCTTCCGTCCGCTCCATGAGTAACCTGTCTTTCTCGCATAAATAACTTCCTACAACAAAAGACCTTGCAGCGTCTCCGATGAAGCCATCTTTGACTACTCCACAATCGACAGAGACGATATCGCCCTCAGAGAAGACTTTCGCTTTCAAGGGAAACCCGTGAATAACTTCTTCATTCACTGATACACAGAGAGTATAAGGGTATCCATTATAGCCCTTGAATGCGGGGATGCCACCTCTTCTATTGATCACATCTTCTGCTGCTCTTTCCATATCGTTCGCAGAAGCTCCTTCAACTGCGTAAGCTTCTACGACTGCCAACACTTCCGCAACGATCTTCGCAGCAAATTCGATTTTACATATTTCTTCTGGAGATTTCAACCTAACCATGTTTTGCCTTCTCCAGATGATCAACGATTTGGGCTGTGACACTATTGATTTCTCCTGAACCATCAACCTCTATTAGGTTTCCCTTTTCTTCTGAATAGTAGTTGACAACCGGCTCAGTCTTTTCCAAATAAACTCTATACCTTGCCCGCACAGTTTCAGGTTTGTCGTCATCACGCTGAACCAGGTTACTGCCGTCAATGTCACATCGACCTTCATTTCTTGGCTTCAGCGTCAGGAGATTGTAAACCTTACCACATTCGGGACAAACTCTCCTGCTTGAAATCCGGTTCACAACTTCCTCTTCAGTCGCATTTACTAAGAGTGAAACATCGATCTTCTTCTCGAGCACCGTAAGCATTTCGTCAAGAGCTATTGCCTGTTCGACAGTTCTTGGAAAGCCATCAAGTATGAATCCGTACTTTGCGTCCTCTCTTGACAACCTCTCCCTAACCAGGTCGATCATCAGGTTATCGGGGACGAGAAGCCCTTTGTCCATTATCTCTTTGACCTTCAGCCCAAGGTCAGTGCCAGCAGCCACGGCTTCCCTCAACATATCGCCAGTGGATATGTGCGGAATATCGAATTTTTGGGCTAATCTCTTTGCCTGCGTCCCCTTTCCTGCGCCAGGAGGACCCATGAGAATCACATTCATACTTATCTCCTTCCACGCAACTTGCCTTTCTTCACAAATCCCTCATAGTGTCTGACCATGAGATGCGTTTCCATCTGCTGAAGGATATCAATCGCAACACCCACAGCAATCAGCATTGAAGTTCCTCCAATAGCGAGGCCGCCAATGCTGAAAACCCCGCCTATAACTAACGGAAGCAACGCAATTACAACCAAAAAGACGGCTCCCATGAAGACAACTCTGTTCAGAACTCTCTGAATGTATTGTTGAGTAGAAAATCCGGGCCTGATTCCTGGGATGTATCCTCCGTAGTTACGTATATTATCTGAAACCTCCCTCACATCGAAAACCAATGAACTGTAGAAGAACGTGAAGAAGAAAACCATTCCACCATATAGGAGAATGTATACGGGAGAAGTCTGCGCAAAAAGTGTCTGAATTACATTCCTACCGCCACTTCCCTCAGGAAAAGCAGTAGCAATAAACTGAGGTAGCATCATTATTGCAGAACTGAATATTATCGGAATGACTCCACCTTGATTAACCTTAATGGGAATGTGGGTAGAAACTCCCCCATAGACCCTTCTGCCCGTAACTCTTCTGGCATACTGCACTTCAATCCTTCTCTCCCCCATCTGTACGTAAATAATGGAAACAACTGTGAAGAGAGCTATCGCTAGTAAAATCGCCCACTGAACTGGCGACAACGCGACTACTACCTGCATTATAGAAGCAGGGTATCTGGCAACTATTCCTCCGAAGATAAGAACCGATATTCCGTTCCCGATTCCCTTCTCGGTAATTCTCTCACCGAGCCACAAAAGGAACATTGTACCACCTATAAGAGTGGAGGTGGACAGAAGAACAAACAGAATTCTATTCGGAATTGCCATTATTGCAGTGTTAGAAGAGAGGCCAAATGATATAAGGAATCCTTGAAGACTCGCAAGTCCGACCGTCAACATCCTCGTGTAGCGAGCGTATTTCTTCTTTCCCTCTTCACCTTCCTTGAGCATTTCCTTCAGACTTGGAACTACAGCAGTGAGAAGTTGAAGCATAATCTGCGCGTTTATGTATGGAGTAACACTCATCAGAAATATTGAAAACTGCTCGACTGCCCCACCTGTGAAAACATCAAAGAAGCCTATGAATCCTCCGGCCCCGCCTTCAGATAGAGCCCCAAAGTAAGTTGACCAGGCCTGGATATTAATACCGGGGATTGGTATATAAACCCCTAGTCTGAAGACAGCCAGTGCAAGGAATGTGAAGAGGATTCTGTCTCTGAGCTCTGGAATCTTGAACGCGTTCTTCAGGGCATTCCACATTGTCAGATCACCTCTGCCTTTCCACCAGCAGCTTCAATCTTCTCCTTGGCAGTAGCGCTAAATGCATTTGCCTTGACGACGAAAGACTTAGTCAATTCACCTCTCGCCAATATTTTCACTCCGTCTTTGAGATCTTTCAGTATCTTGTTCTTGACAAGCATCTCGGGCGAAATCTCGCTGCCACTTTCAAATCTCTCTTCGAGAGTCGAGATATTTACAGTTGCATACACTATAGAACCTCGGTTTTTGAACCCTTTTTTTGGTGTTCTTCTGAATAGGGGTGTCTGTCCGCCCTCGAAGCGTGCAGCCACCTTGCCTGTCGCTCTTCCCTGGCCTTTGTGGCCTCTGGTGGCGGTCTTTCCCATTCCCGAACCGGTACCGCGTCCTATTCTTTTCTCTCTTGTTCTCGAACCGGGCGTCGGACTTAGATCCTCAACTTTAAAAGCCATCTTCCTACCCCCTTCAGTCATCAAGTTCTTCAACAGCAAGAAGATGTCGCACTGCATTCACCATGCCTCTAATCTGCGGAGAATCAGGCTGAACCACTTCACTGTCCAGCTTTCCAAGACCAAGTGCCTTAACCGTCTTCAGCTGTCTTCTGTTATAACCAATCGGACTCTTTATTAATCGAATTCTCAAACTCTTTGCCATTACTGACCTTCCTCCTCGTTGACTCCGTGGAAAACCGCCTTCAGAGGTACGTCCCTTAGCTTCGCAAAATCCTGGGGAGATCTCAGGCTAACCAAACCATTCAGAGCAGCTCTAGCCATATTGAGCGTGTTCGATGATCCAAGGGACTTCGTTAGGATATTCTTGACCCCTGCCAGCTCAACGACCGCCCTAACAGGCGAGTTAGCGATAATTCCCGTTCCTGGACCGGCAGGCTTAAGCATTATCTTTGCAGAATCCTGTCTTCCAATTGTCTCATGTGGTACGGTTTCGTTTCTTACCGCAACTTCAGTAACATTCTTCTTGGCTTCCAGCACTGCCTTCCTGATTGCAGTGGGGACCTCCCTGGCGCTACCAATTCCAAGACCGACCTTTCCATCTCGATTGCCCACAACTGCAACAACTCTAAAAGACAAGTTCTTGCCGCCGGCGACCACCTTCGTCACTCTACGTATTTCAATGATTCTTTCTTCAAATTCGTTGTCTTCAACCTGCTTTTCCACAGGGGCGTTTCTGGAAGCTCTGGGGCTTCTTCTTCCATCGCGTGAAGATTTCGAATTGCGATCATTCTTCATCTCTTCAGCCATCTTCTTCACCTCCTCAGAACTGTAGTCCACCTGCTCGAGCGCCCTCGGCAAGTGACTTGACTCTTCCATGGAACTTGAATCCTCCACGGTCGAAGACCACGCTGGTGATTCCCTTGTCTTTCGCCTTCTTCGCGAGGAGCTCCCCAACCTTTTTCGCAGCATCGACATTCCATGTCTTCTCAACAGAACCTCTAATCTCCTTGTCTACCGTCNNGCAGCATCGACATTCCATGTCTTCTCAACAGAACCTCTTATTTCCTTGTCTACCGTCGAGGCCGCAACAAGGGTTACTCCCTTGGAATCGTCTATTAGTTGAGCATATATGTGCTTCTCGCTTCTGAAGACTGCTAGTCTCGGTCTTTCCGATGTTCCGGAAACTGCAGACCTGACGCGAAGATGTCTCTTTCGCCTTTGTTCCTTTTTATCTTTATGTTTGAACACTCCAGCCGCCTCCTTGATTAGACCTTCTTACCGACTTTAGTTCTGATTGCTTCTCCCTTGTAACGTATTCCCTTTCCGGAATAAACGATCGGTATTCTCCATCGCTTGATGTTCGCAGCAACCTGGCCAACCAAGTACTTGTCAATTCCTTTGACAACTATAGCCTGCGGCGCTGGCACTTCAAACTCTATTCCAGCAGGAGGATCGACCTCAACCGGATGAGCGTAACCGAGATTCATTACAAGTTTCTTTCCCTGAAGCTGAGCTCTGTAACCTACTCCAACGATTTCGAGTTCCTTAACAAACCCTTGTGTAACACCCACGACCATGTTGTTTATTAGCGACCAAAAGGTCCCGGCATACTTGGCCAATCTCTTGTAATCGCTCTTTCTTATCACAACATCCTCATTTGACTTCACCCAGAGCTCTTTTTCGCCGGCTTCGATCTTCACAAGAGGAAGGAGTTCCTGTTTCAGCTCGCCTTTCGGTCCCTTCACAGTGATCAAGTTTCCTTCGATTTTGTATGATACACCAGCAGGGATTTTTATGGAATGCTTAAGTAGTCTAGACATCAGAACTCCCCCCCTACCACACGTAGCAGATGACTTCGCCGCCGACGCCTTGCGAACGGGCCTGCTTGTCTGTCATCACTCCGCTGGAAGTACTTACAATTGCTATTCCCATACCTGACTTTACCTTCGGAAGTTTGTCCTTGTTCACGTACATCCTTCTGCCAGGTTTGGAAATTCTCACGATTCCAGAGATGACGTTGATCTTATGCCTTCTGTCTCCCTTGTACTTCAAGAAGACTTTCAAGACACCCTGTTTGCCATCCTCTATGTATTTATAATCGTCTATATAGCCTTCCGCCTTCAAAATATCCAGAAGCTTCTTCTTCAGGTTAGAAGCCGGTATATCCACGCTCTCCTTGAAGGCAGCGTTGGCATTTCTTATTCTAGTGAGCATGTCGGCTATGGGATCACTCCACATTACATTTCCCTCCTCACCAGCTTGCTTTCTTCACACCGGGGAGTTTTCCCTCGGAAGCCAGCTGTCTAAAGCACACTCTGCAAAGACCGAACTCTCTATACACTGCTCTAGGTCTGCCACAAAGATTGCATCTGTTATATTTCCTTACTTTGAACTTGGGTTCTCGTTTCCACTTTTCGACTAATGATTTCTTCGCCATGCACCTACCTCCTTAGACCATGACTCTCTTGAAAGGAAGTCCTAGAAGTGCAAGCAACCTTCTGGCCTCCTCGTCAGTCTTGGCCGTGGTAACAACTATTATGTCCATTCCCTGAACTCGTTTTATCTGATCTGGCACAATTTCGGGAAAGACTAGCTGTTCGGGAAGTCCCATTGCATAATTGCCTCTGCCGTCAAACGAGTCCGGATCAACGCCTCTGAAGTCCCTCAGCTTCGGAAGAACAATATTTATCAGCTTGTAAAGGAAGTTGTACATCCTTGGACCTCTGAGGGTAACCTTCAATCCCACCGGCATTCCATCACGAAGTTTGAAGTTGGCTATACTCTTCTTGGCTTTCGTCACCACTGGCTTCTGTCCCGCTATCGTCATCAATTCCTTACCATGGAGATCGAGAAGATCCGCATTTCTAGATCCCTCTCCAATACCCATGTTTACTACTATTTTGGAGACTCTTGGCACTTCCAGCCTGTTCTTATAACCAAATTCCTTAGTCATGGTAGGGACTACTTCATTTTCAAATCTATCTTTCAAAGGGACGTATTCGTATGCCATCAACAATTCCTCCCCATTAGACCTTATCGATTATCTCGCCGCACTTCTTGCAGGCTCTAACCTTTTCGCCATTCTCAAGGATTTTGTGCGCGACTCTCGTAGGCTTATTACAGTTGGGGCAGACAACCATCACTTTCGAAACATATATTGGAGATTCCCTTTCAATTATTCCACCTTCACGGTATTGATTGGTTGGTCTCTGATGCTTTTTCGTGAAGTTGACACCCTCAACTATTATCTTCTTCTCCGAGGGAATTGTCTTAAGAACTTTGCCCTTCTTGCCCCTGTCTTTACCAGATATCACCATTACAATGTCTTCTCTCTTCACTCTACTCATTTGCGTCACTCCTCACCAGACTTCCTGAGCTAGAGAAGCGATTTTCGAAAATCCCTTATCTCTGATCTCCCTAGCTACAGGTCCAAAGACACGTGTCCCTCTGGGCTGGTTCTGCTTATCAATAATCACCGCAGCATTATCATCGAAGCGTATGTAAGTGCCGTCAGGTCTTCGAATCTCTTTAGCAGTTCTCACAAGCACGGCCCTCACTATATCGCCTTTCTTGAAATCTGTGTTCGGCGCAACATCCCTTACTGCAGCAACTACTATGTCACCAATGGTTCCCGATCTCTTTCTGTAACCACCGGTAACCTGAATGACCTTAATCATTCTCGCACCGGAATTGTCGGCGACCTTCAGGTAAGATTCAGACTGAATCATTTCTGGTCACCTCCGGAACCTTCAACGGTCTCGGGAGTTTCGGGAATTTCTCCCGTGTAGATATCCTTCTTGAGAACCTTAACGAGTTTGAACTTCTTCATCTTGCTAAGGGGTCTGCACTCTTCAATTTCAACTGTATCGCCCATTCCAGCAAGACCTTCTGGATCATCTGCGTGATACTTCTTAGTAGTTTTCATCGTCTTCCCATAGAAGGGATGTATATGCGTTCTTGTTACACTTACTACAATCGTTTTATCCATCTTGTCACTTACTACCGTTCCTACTAGTGTCTTTCTTGGCATGGCGGACTACCTCCTTATCCCCAGCTCACGACCGCGAAGGATAGTCTTTATCCTGGCTATGTCGCGCTTTACTACAGTTATCTGGGAATGGTTCTTCAACCTGTTCATTTCCAGCTGGAACCTGAGGTCCATCAGCTTTCTTTTTGAATCTTCGAGCATCTGAGTGAGTTCTTCATCTGTGAACTTTTGAAGTTCGACTGCTTTCATCAGAGCTCACCTCCTATCTGATACCTCGGTACTATCTTTGTTCTGATAGGTAACTTCGAAGCAGCTTTTTCGAGAGCCTCTTTCGCAAGCTGGTCAGGCACTCCTCCTATTTCGAACATGATCTTCCCTGGCTTGACGACAGCTACCCAGCCTTCGACATCTCCCTTTCCCTTCCCCATTCTCACGCCAATACCTTTTGATGTAATAGGTTTGTCAGGAAAGATTCGAATCCAGAGATTACCATTCCTCTTAAGTGTTCTCGTAATCGCAATTCGGCAGGACTCGATCTGCTGAGCAGTTATCCAGTGTGGTTCGAGAGCCTTTATTCCCCATTCACCAAAGTGAACGATAGTCCCGCCTTTTGCCTTGCCGTTCATCTTACCTCTTTGTTGCTTCCTGTATTTTACCCTTTTGGGCATTAACATTATGAACTACCTCCCCTCTTGCAATTACACCTGTACGTCGCCTTTGTAGATCCATACCTTCACTCCGATTATTCCCATCTTAGTAAAGGCTGTGGTGTAACCGTAGTCCAGATCAGCTCTGAGGGTCTGGAGAGGAAGTCTTCCTTCCAGGTACCACTCTGTCCTGGCAATATCAGCTCCGTTCAGTCTTCCGGAAACCATTATCTTGATACCTTTAGCTCCCTTTCTCATTGCAGTGAATATCGCTCTCTTCATGGCTCTCTTATAAGAAGCTCTCTTCTCAATTCTTGACGCAATATCCTCAGCAACAAGAATCGCATCGGTCTCGGGTGTTTTCACTTCTTCGATATTCAGCTGGAACTGCCTGGTTATAAGCTTCTCCAGCCGCTGCCTTAGCAGCTTCACTTCACTGCCTTTCTTTCCAATCATCACACCAGGTCTGGCGCACTTGATGGTAATAACCACCTTACCTGGCTCCGGCCTTTCGATGTAAATGTCGGAAACTCCGGCAGCCATGTAATTCTTCTTAAGAAAGTCCCTTATCTTAAGATCTTCGAGTAGATATTCTTTGTAGTTCCTCTCGTTAATCCATCGGGCTTTCCAATCTTTACTTACACCAAGCCTGAATCCATAAGGATGTACCTTCTGACCCACTTATGTCACCTCACTCCTGAGGATTGCTAGTTTCTTCGCGGTTTGCTACAACAACGGTTATGTGGCTAAATCTTTTCTGCTGAATATCTGCTCTTCCTCTACCTCGCGGCCACAATCGCTTCATTCTCGGACCGTCATCAACTACAGCTTTTTCAACATAGAGACTATCAATATTCAGTCCGAAATTGTTCTCTGCATTTGCTACTGCAGAGCGCAGAACTTTGTAAACCAAACGGGAGGCCTTTTTTGGTGAGAACTCTAGAATCTGAAAAGCCTCGCCCACTTCCTTATTTCTTATTGCGTTGACAACTGATCTCGCCTTTCTAGGGGAGATTCTGACAAACTTCGCAACTGCCTTTGCCTGAGTGACAGGAGTTGCTGCTGCTGCTTCTTTGCGCTTCCTATGGAAAACGGAACGCTTATCTCTCTGCGTAGCCTGCGCCATCTCAGCACCCTCCCTCATCTTACTTCACCCTTCTTGCTTTTCTTATCGGCATGCCCACCGAACCTCCTGGTGGGAGAGAACTCACCCAGTCTGTGACCAATCATATTCTCTGAAATGTAAACAGGTATATGCTTCATCCCGTTGTAGACAGCTATTGTGTGTCCGATCATTTCAGGAAGAATCATGGACGCCCTGCTCCAAGTCTTTATGGGTTTCTTTTCTCCCTTTTCATTCAGCTCTCTAATCTTTTTCAAGAGACTCGGGTGTACGTATGGGCCTTTCTTCTTAGATCTCGACATCTTCAACTACACCCCCTGATCAATTCTGGTTCCTGCGCTTCACTATGAGGTTATCTGAAGGCTTCTTGTTCTTCCTCGTTTTGTAACCTCTGGCTGGCTGTCCCCAGGGGCTCTGGGGAAGGTGTCCCTTAGAACGCCCTTCTCCTCCACCCATCGGGTGATCGACCGGGTTCATCGTCATGCCTCTGACCGACGGTCTAACTCCAAGCCATCTCTTTCTACCTGCTTTCCCATGGACCTCATTCGAGTGTTCTTCATTTCCGACCATGCCGATAGTTGCCATGCATTTCACAACTACTCTTCTCAACTCACCAGACGGCATCCTAAGAAGAGCGTATCTTCCCTCTTTTGCCATTAGCTGTGCGTAGGTACCCGCAGCTCTCGCAATCTGGCCGCCCTTGCCTGGTACAAACTCAACGTTATGCACGATTGTGCCGACCGGTATTCGCTCCAGTGGCATTGAATTTCCAACTGAAATCTCAGCCTGGTCGCCGTTCTGAATACCATCTCCGACCTTCAAACCCTTCGGTGCCAGCATGTATCTCTTCTCACCGTCGATGTATTGGAGAAGAGCAATCCTCGCCGTTCTGTTCGGGTCATACTCTATCGATACGACTTTCGCAGGAATACCTATCTTGTCTCTCTTGAAATCGATAACCCTGTAACGTTTTTTGGTTCCGCCACCCTGATGTCTAACAGTTATCCTTCCATGATGGTTTCTACCCGCGTTCTTGTTGATTGGCTCCAGAAGAGACTTTTCCGGTTCAGTCTTTGTAACTTCCTTGAAGTCTGGAAGAAGCATAGACCTTCTGCTTTTGGTGACGGGATTAAACTTTCTCAATGCCATGTCATATCACCTCGCCTTAGTGTTGGCCTTCGAGTTCTTTAATCCTGTATCCAGTCACAAGCGTAACGATTGCTTTCTTCCAGGACCTCGACTTGCCAACAAAGACACCGCGCTTCTTTGGTTTTCCCTTAATGTTCATGATATTTACCTGTTTAACCTTCACATTGAAAAGCTTCTCAACGGCGTCTTTGACTGTCTGCTTATTGGCATCTCTATGTACCTCAAAAATGTACTTGTTCAATTCACCAGAAGCAACTGTCTTTTCGGTGATCAACGGTCTGAGGAGAACGTCTCCGTAATACTTCATTTCAGTCATTACCCGAGCACCTCCTCGATCTTACGAACAAGATCAGTAGTGATCACAAGCTTTTCATGATTTACTATGTCGTAGACGTTAAGCCCGTCGATATTCGCCTTACTGGTGACGGCTGTATTTCCGGGATTGTCTGCGATTATTACCTTCACGCCATAGATGTTTTTCCCGGAGAGTCTAACGTTCTGATACTCATCCTTCTGCCACGGCAGAACGAAGAGCGTCTTCTGCGACTTATCGAGTCCAAGGTTACTCAAGACCTCCCTGAGCTGCTTCGTCTTTGGTTTGTCGAATTTGAGATCATCCAACACAATTAAATTGCCTTCATTGAGTCTGATACTTAGAACTGATCGTAGCGCAACCTTCTTCATTTTCTTGGTCATATTGAACGACCAGTCTTTTGGCTTCGGTCCATGAATCACTCCACCGTGCCTCCAGAGTGGACTTCTGGTTGAACCGACTCTTGCTCTTCCTGTGTGTTTCTGGGCCCAGGGTTTTCTTCCCCCGCCCCTAACCTCTGATCTTGTCTTCGCCGAAGCCAGTCCGGCACGTCTGCCTGAAAGCTGCATATTAACGTATCTGTACATCAGATCCTTGTTAGGTTCAACGTTAAAAACGCTTTCACTCAGTTCTACTGTGCCAACTTTCTGGCCGGCCACATTCACAACGTCGGCTTGAGCCATTGTTGCGTCCTCCTTCCAACACATTTTCGGGGCTATCTGTTTGCGCTCTTGATTATTAAGAGGCCGCCCCTCGCTCCTGGAACTGCGCCATAAATGGCTAAGAGTCCATTCTCTGCATCGACTTTTACTACGGTTAGATTCTTTACTGTCTTCTTTTCGTTACCGTACTGACCGGGCATCTTCTTGCCCTTCCAGATCTTCGCCGGATCAGTGTGGTTACCTACTGAACCTAGCTCTCTGTGGAATTTCGAACCATGAGAAGCCTCTCCGCCTCTGAAGTTCCATCTCTTCATCGCGCCGGAAAAACCTCTCCCCTTCGAAAATCCAGTCACATCTACCTTCTCGCCTTCAGAAAAGACGCCGACTTCTATGATATCACCAACATTGAAGTCATTGACGTTACCAAACTTGAACTCTTTGAGAACTCTATGTGGTTTGACCTTTGCTGCTTCAAACTTTTTCACCAGCGGCTTTGTCAGTATTTTCTTTGCTCTTTCCGGTGTAAGCTCCTCGAATCCAACTTGAACGGCGTCGTATTCGCCACCTTCACTCGTCTTTTTCTGTACTACTGTACATGGACCGGCTTTCACTACGGTAACTCCGAAGGCTTTTCCATCTTTGTATATAGTTGTCATACCGAGTTTTCTACCCAATATACCTTTCATCTATCACACCTCCGAAGTCTCTTTACAGTTTAATCTCCACGTCTACACCCGCGGGGAGGTCGACTTTCATAAGAGAATCTATCGTCTTTGGTGTAGGATCTAGTATCTCAATCAACCTCTTATGAACTAGCTTCTCAAACTGCTCTCTTGCATCCTTAAACTTGTGTGGCGAAGTTAGAACAGTGTAGAGCGTCCTCTCCGTTGGCAATGGCACCGGACCCGATACCTTGGCATTGGTGAGCTTTACAGCTTCGACAATTTTCTTGGCCGACAAGTCAAGCAGTTTATGATCGTAAGCCTTCAAGCGAATCCTGATTTTTTGCTTGGCCATGCCTAAATGTTCCCTCCTTCTGTTAACAGGGAAGGGAGATTACTCCCCCTTCTCCTGAAAAGACCGTTAATCACTCAATTATTGAGCTGACGACTCCGGCGCCAACTGTCCTGCCACCCTCACGGATTGCAAATCTCAAACCCTTTTCAATCGCAACGGGGTAGATAAGCTGGATAGTCATTTCAACGTTATCGCCAGGAATAACCATTTCGACACCCTCGGGAAGATCCGCGATTTCTCCAGTAACGTCTGCTGTCTTAATGAAGAACTGAGGCCTGTAACCCTTTGTGAACGGAGAATGGCGTCCGCCTTCTTCCTTCTTCAGAACATAGACGTTTGCCGTGAATTTCTTGTGAGGTGTTATTGATCCTGGTTTTGCAAGTACCTGCCCTCTCTTGACTTCTTCCTTTGCCACACCTCTCAGAAGTGCCCCGATATTGTCGCCGGCCTGCCCTTCGTCAAGGAGTTTTCTGAACATTTCCACACCGGTACATACTGTCTTCTTCGTCTCATAAGAGAGTCCAATTATCTCAACTTCATCGCCGACATGAACAGCTCCGCGCTCAATTCTTCCAGTAACTACCGTTCCTCTTCCTGTAATGGTAAAGATATCCTCCACCGGCATAAGGAAGGGCTTGTCAGTTTCTCTGACAGGGTCCGGGAAGTAATCGTCGCAGGCATTCATCAGCTCGTATATGCTCTCTGTCCATTCATTTGGACTTTCTGCTTCAAGTGCCTTCAGCGCAGAGCCCTTGATCACGGGAAGCTCGTCGCCAGGGAACTCGTAGGAAGATAGAAGCTCTCTTACTTCTTCCTCAACCAATTCGACCAATTCTTCGTCGTCGACCGCGTCAACCTTGTTTATGTACACCACCATTGCGGGAACGTTGACCTGTCTCGCAAGGAGAACGTGTTCTCTTGTCTGAGGCATGACACCGTCAGTAGCAGCGACAACAAGAATAGCCCCATCCATCTGAGCGGCTCCGGTGATCATGTTCTTGATATAGTCAGCGTGACCTGGACAGTCGATGTGGGCGTAATGCCTTTTGTCAGTCTGGTACTCGATATGAGCAACGTTGATTGTGATTCCTCTTGCTTTTTCCTCCGGCGCCTTGTCAATTGAGTCAAACGGGGAGAAGTCAGCAAGACCCTTAAATGCCAGACTCTTTGTAATTGCCGCAGTAAGAGTAGTCTTACCGTGGTCAATGTGTCCAATCGTACCGATGTTAAGATGTGGTTTTGAACGTTCAAATTTTTCCTTAGCCATGGTTTCCCTCCTCCAAAAACTTATTTGGGATCTCTATCTTCCAAGAATCTTATCTGCAATTTTCACTGGAACTTCCGAATAGTGGGAGAACTGAATAATGTGGATTGCTCTTCCCTGCGAGAGGGATCTGCAAACCGTCGCATAACCGAAAAGCTCGGAAAGAGGAACGTGAGCCTTAATAATCTTGAGACCAGCCCTGGTCTCGAAACCCTCAATCTTGGCTCGCCTGGAATTCAGATCAGCAATCAAGTCTCCCATATATTCTTCAGGCGTATTAATCTCTACAGCCATTATCGGTTCAAGCAAAGAAGGACTCGCTTTGCGTACAGCTTCTTTGAAGGCCATCGATCCAGCAATACTAAAAGCAATCTCCGAAGAATCCACTTCGTGGTAAGAACCGTCCAGCAAACAAACTTTCACGTTGACCATAGGGTAACCAGCAAGAAATCCCGAATTCATCGCTTCTCTGACTCCACGCTCAACAGGCTTTATGAACTCCCTCGGAATTGTTCCGCCGACCGTACTGTCTTCAAAAACGAAGTTGGAATTCTTGTCAGTGATGGGCTCAACACTTAAGATCACATGCCCGTATTGACCCTTGCCACCGGTCTGTCTTATATACTTCGCTTCACCAATGGCTTTCGCTCTTATTGTCTCTCGATAAGCGACCTGTGGGTTTCCAACCCTTAGGCCAACGTTAAACTCTCTCTTGATTCTCTCAACAATTACCTCAAGATGAAGTTCCCCCATTCCCGACAAGATCGTCTCTCCCGTCTCCGTGTCAACATAACTCCTAAGGGAAGGATCCTCCTCTACGAGAGCAAAAAGCGCTTTACTCAGCTTAGAAGCATCATCTTTAGTCTGTGGTTCTATCGCAATCGAGATTACAGGTTCCGGAAACTCGATCTTCTCCAGGATAATCTTTTCATTAGCATGACCCACTGTTTCTCCGGTCATGGTATTCTTTAAACCAACGACTGCAACTATATCCCCGGCACGTATATAGTCAACCTCTTCTCTCTTATCTGCATGCATGAATAGTAGTCTGGAAATCCTCTCCTTGACGTTCTTGTTTGCGTTAATTACGTATGATCCCTTCTCTAGAGAACCTGAATACACCCTTAAAAAGGTCAATTTTCCAACAAATGGATCAACCATTATCTTGAAAGCCAATGCAACAAAGGGTCCGTTCTCGTCCGGGTGAACCTCAATTTCATTTCCACTGTCAATTAACTCTCCTATTACGGGGGGTAGATCCTTCGGCGATGGCAGGTAATCGACAACAGCATCGAGCAGCAGCTGAATCCCCTTGTTCTTAAAGGCAGATCCACAGAGAACCGGAGTCAATAGTCCCGCAAGAGTAGCTTTCCTTATTGCCGCTTTCATTCTATCTGACGGAAGATCCTTACCCTCTATATATAACTCCATGAGTTCTTCGTCAAACTCAGCGACGTGAGTAACCAGATCTTCGCGAGCCTCTTCCACCTCGTTCAGCATACTCTCTGGTATTACTGAGACTTCGTATTCCGTCCCGTCTTGGTTAGTCCATCGAAACGCTTTCATCTCGACAAGGTCAATAACGCCTTCGAAGTTTGACTCAGAACCAATTGGGAGCTGAATTGCCACGGGGTTGGCCTTCAATTTAGCAATCATGGAATCAACTGCTGCCTTAAAATCAGCTCCGATTTTATCCATCTTGTTCATGAAGGCAATTCTAGGAACATGATATTTGTCTGCCTGTCTCCAAACTGTCTCGGACTGCGGCTCAACTCCAGCCTGAGCGTCAAACACGGCAACGGCGCCGTCAAGAACCCTCAACGATCTTTCAACCTCAACCGTAAAGTCAACGTGCCCGGGTGTATCAATAATATTAATCCGATAATCCTTCCAAAATGCTGTAGTTGCTGCAGAAGTGATAGTGATGCCTCTTTCCTTCTCCTGGTCCATCCAATCCATTGTTGCGGTACCTTCGTCAACACTACCGAGTTTGTAATTTTTCCCAGTATAGAAGAGAATACGCTCGGTGGTAGTTGTCTTACCCGCGTCTATATGGGCCATTATTCCTATGTTTCGGGTCTTTTCTAGGGTCGTGACTCTCTCTTTCACTATCCTTCCTCCTGCCGAACTGCCTCTACCATCTGAAATGAGCGTAAGCCTTTCCAGCCTCCGCCATTCTGTGCACGTCTTCTCTCTTCTTAACGGCGTTTCCCTGTCCATTGTATGCGTCAACAAGTTCCAAAGCGAGCTTCTCTTTGAGTGGTTTGCCCGACTTCGACCTAGCGGATGTTACTATCCATCTTATCGCAAGCGCAACTGCACGTCTTTCAGGAACTTCGAAAGGTATCTGATATGTAGACCCCCCAACTCTTCTTGGCCTTACTTCCAAAAGAGGTTTCACGTTGTTGAGAGCTTTCTTAAATGCCTCCATCGGGGGCTGCTTAGTTCTCTCGGAGAGAGCTTCGAGTGCTCCATATACCGCTGCTTCTGCCTTGCTCTTCTTTCCACCAATCATTATCTTGTTGATTAATCTTGTTACTACTGCGTCATTGTAGATTGGATCAAGTACTACTTCTCTCTTCTCAGACTGACGTCTTCTCATCTAGAACTGCCTCCTTATTTCTTCGGCCTCTTGGCGCCATATCGACTTCTCGACTGCTTCCTGTTCGCTACACCTTCAGCGTCTAAAGTACCTCTCACTATCTTGTATCTTACGCCAGGAAGGTCCTTCACTCTTCCACCTCTTACAAGAACTACGGAATGCTCCTGCAGGTTGTGACCTTCACCAGGAATGTAGGCCGTTACTTCTGTCCCATTTGAGAGACGTACTCTCGCGATTTTCCTCAGAGCTGAGTTCGGCTTCTTAGGTGTCATTGTAGAGACCCTTACACAGACTCCTCGCTTCTGAGGATTGTTTTCAAGAGCCGGAGAAGCAGACTTCTGCTTCAACTGTTTCCTTCCGTGTCTTATCAATTGATTTATAGTGGGCATCTGGTTGCGATTCGCCTCCTTATAAGCATTTTGCCGAAAGCAATTGTACAATGCGCTGGTGGTACTGTCAATTGAAGCTAGCTGAACGGGATGTTTCAGGTAGAAAATGTTACCTAAGAGTTACTTCAAGTTTGAAGATTCTCCGACTAACTGAAAAAACGAAAGTTGCTGATTTGATTGCCCATTCTTTATTGATTCATCGAGCTCTTGAAGAAAGACGATTAGATTCTTCAGAAACAACTTAGAATGCAAAAGGCTGAGATTTACTCTCTTCTCTCTCATGTTTGAAAAACTGTACCCCAGAAGTTTTGCAACTCTTGCACTAGCTATACCAGTCGAACTAGAGATATCTTTTATCTCCGTCCAAGTCACACCTGTTCGTCCTTTTCTCTTCTCCAGTATCGTGCCCAAATCAATAGCAAGCTTAGCCAGTACCGAGGAGAAGTAAGTAAATGGAACCGATGATTCCTTGGCGAAGCTAAGAAAACTCTCATCATTACTCAGGAAGCAAACCGCAAGGAATTCAACCTCTGTAGCGATATCGAAATCGATAAACTTCTCAACAGTTTTCTCATCTATTTCGGGAGAGAGTACGGATAATTTTTCGAGTTCACGGAGGATTCTGAATTCTTTCTTTCCCACTCTGCTTAAAATGGCCTCAGCCGCAGCCCTAGAGATCGTTTTTCCGGTAAGTTTGGCAATTTTCATAGTGTGCAACTGCCACTTGTCGTCTTCCCACGGCTTAGGAAGAACGAAGATGTGCTTTTCTGACTCAACATCTATGTCCAAACGTCCCTCGATGAAAACATCGATCTCCTCGCCTAAGGAAGAAATCAACGCCTCAACGGCCTTCCTCTCCTCTTTCTTCCAAACATCGAATTTGGAGAGCTTCACAGGTTTCGGTCCGAACATCCCCACGGTTGAAACCGCCGTCCTGAACTTAACGTTCTTGTCAGGCATATCTTCGCTTATGTGGAAAAAACCCGTTGCTCTCTCTCGAATGAAGAAGTCTTTCAGAACCTCACTGTCCCCCGTTATCTCGTATATCATAGCTTAATTCTCCTAACCAAACTTCAAATCTATCTTCAACAGGCTGGCCTATCTCCGGGTACTGGCTTATGACACAACCCGAGCCGTGAATTACTATCTTGTCGACCCCATAGATCTCCGCAATTTCTCTTACATCTAGTAGTGAGTATCCTCCTAGATCGGGCATCTTCCAGCTGTAAACACCTTCGTAGATCTCTTTTTCAACACCTATCCCGTATAGATTTCTCACAATTGAAGCAAACATCGGAGCCGCTACGAATCCTCCGTAGTAAGCGCCTGCCTTTGGTGTATCTATCATTATATATAAAGTGTATGTCGGATTTTCAACAGGAAAGAAACCGTAGAAAAGCGAATAATAAGTCTCTTCGTTATACCCTCCCGGTCCAGCCTTTTGAGCAGTTCCGGTCTTCCCGGCTATTCTGATTCCATCAACTCTGGCCATTGTGCCGGTTCCCTCGATCACTACGCTCTCAAGTATTGGAAGCATGGTTGAAACTAGTTCTGGGGAAAACAGAGTCCCATCAACTTTCTTAGGAATGTTTGTCAGCCCCTCGCCGCTCCTTATGGCTCTGACAAACGTTGGAGTAATGAATTGCCCCCCTGAAGGAAAGACATTGAGAGCTTTTACCATCTGGAATATGTTAACCCCGAGACCCTGACCTATTGGGAACTGGTAGGGAGAAATCAGCGACCAATCCTTTGCCCTGGGTAGAATTCCGGGAGTCTCGCCAGGAAGATCTACTCCTGAGAGCCTACCAAACCCAATATTTCTTAACTGATTGTACATTTCCTCCTTACCAAGAGTATTAAGTATCTTCCCACCCACCTGAACCGTAGCAACGTTGCATGAATTGATGATTGCCTCCCTGAAAGTCTGAACACCGTGTCGTTCGCCCTCTACATCTCTGATAACTATGTCGAGTCCAGGAACAGGCTGGATCCTTCCAGTGCATTGAAAAGTCATGGTTTCTGTAATGGATCCGCTTTGCAACGCCAATGAGTAGATCAACGGTTTTATTGTTGAACCTGGTTCAAAGATTCCCATCAATCCAACGTCCCAGTCGTAGGCACCTGCATAAGCCAGTATCTTTCCCGTCTTGCTCTCTATGAGGAGCGCAACTCCACCGTCTGCCATGTTCTTCTCGACGGTTGTCATTAGTTCTTCGTATACCATTTTCTGAATGTCTATGTCAATCGAGAGATATATGTCATCGCCATTTGTTGGTTCTTCTCTCCAAGCACTTGTGAGCGTCCTCCTTATCAAACCGTCCTCTTTGCCTGAAAGATGCTCGTTGTAGCTTAGCTCTATACCATTAAGCGGAACCCCGCCCTTGTCAAGCTTACCGATTATCCTATCTAAACCATATTCTCCAAAACTCAATCTCTCCCTCTGCATTTCCAGGGAGATATACCGTCTTGTTATTGGTGTAATTCTTCGTTGCATCTCATCGTTAGTCGGCGCAGTGCCAAGAAGGAGAAAACTCTTTGTGCTCTGAAGATTTTCCTGAAGTTTCTCATAAGAAATGCCGAAAGAAAGCTCAACATTCTTGAGAACACGATCCACTTGATCGGACGAAGTCGCAAGTCGTAGATACCCAAGATCAAGCCATGCTTCATAGATCAGTGAATCACTAGCTAGAAGTCTGCCTCTTGAATCGTAGATAGAGCCTCTCAGAGCAGGAATCTTGTTTACTCCGAGCACCACCGGCAAATCCGGTTCAGTAAACAGGGAGATATACCCCGCTCTTACCGCGAAGACTCCCACACAAAGTATAAGAAGAACATACAACAGTGTAACTCTGCTAGCCAGTCTCTTGATTTAAGATCCACCTCGACAAAGTTCTACTTTTCTGCTCTCACCCCAACAACCGTCTGTAAATATGAAATTTCCCTAGAGACATCTCCTAGTCGAGACTTCATGACTGTGATGCTCTGCTCTCTATTCGTCGCCACCTCTGTAATTTTATCAACTTCATTGCCAAAATAGAACGGGAGAGCAATTGAAACTGCCAGTGAAAGAAAAATCACAAGAACTTGCAGAAAACCAAACAAACCCCATACTTCACTGTTCGCTAAGGCTTTGCCGCCTTCACGCGCCAGCGATTTCCGCTTCGCTGTTATGGATTGCACGAGATGTTCCTCCCTTCAAATCCGCTCCGCTGCCCTCAACCTTGCACTTCTTGCTCTTAGATTGAGTTCTACTTCTTCTTGTGACGGCTGTATGGGTTTCTTCGTAAGGATCTTCAACTCTGAGTCCGATTTCTCCCTGAATACCCTTTTTGCTATGCCGTCTTCCAAAGAATGAAATGAAATAAAAACGATCCTACCGCCTTGCTTAAGAAAACCGGGAATGCTTCTCAGGACACCTTCGATGTTCTCTAATTCCTTGTTAACTACAATTCTTATCGCTTGAAACGTCTTTGTCGCGAAATGTCTTTTCCTCTTGTACCTTTCGGCCGGTGGCATTGCTGCTTTCACTGCATCGTGCAACTCTCTAGTAGTAGATAAAGGTCTTCTGTTAACTATGCATTTCGCTATTCTTCTGGCGAATCTCTTCTCGTCACCATACTCAAAGATGATCCTCGACAGTTCACTTTCGCTGTAGCTGTTCACAACATCTGCTGCTGTAATCTTAGTTGAGAGATCCATACGCATATCGAGCGGTTCGTCCAGTTCGTACGAAAACCCTCTTCCTTTAGACTTCAGCTGAAAAGTGGAAGTACCAACATCCAACAAAACTCCGTCTACCCTTTCAACGCCTGCCTGCCTTAATACTGCTTCGAAATCAACGTAAGAAGAATTGAATAGTCTGAACTTGCCCCGGTATTCTTCGAGATTCTGCTCCGCTAAATCCAGAACCTCACGGTCTACATCCAGTCCAATGACTCTTGCCTGACCGTTGGTGGCCTTCAGTATTGCCTTTATGTGACCACCCTCTCCAGCGGTACAATCAAGATAGGTACCCTCAATACGTCCACCAAGCAAATAATGGAGCGCTTCGTGAACCATAACGCTCCTGTGGTGTTCATCATATTGCCTGGACACTGAATTCACTCCGCTCAAAAGAATAATAACATTTTTCTATAGCCAAAGTCAAACTCATAGCGATATTCATTCGAGAGATTTTTCAATTGATGAGAAGAAAAGCAGTTCCTTCTCAATGAATTCGTCTATCTCACCATTCATGACAGATTGAATGTCGCCGGTCTCCGCATCTGTTCTGTGGTCTTTAACCATTGTGTAAGGCTGGAATACGTATGATCTTATCTGATTTCCCCATGAAATATCTTTTTGATCACCCATTAGCTTGAGTTTCTCGTTACGCTTTTTCTCTATCTCGATTTCAAATAACTTTGCGTAGAGCATCTTCATTGCATTTGCCTTGTTTTGGTGCTGAGACCTTTCCGTCTGACATGCAACAACTATTCCTGTTGGAAGATGAGTAATTCTAACGGCAGAGTCTGTTTTGTTCACATGTTGGCCACCGGCACCACCGGATCTGTATGTATCGACCTTGAGGTCTTCAGGCTTTATCTCGATTTCCGGTACTTCATCCATCTCGGGAAAGACACTAACAGAAGCAAAAGAAGTGTGTCTTCTATGATTTGCATCAAATGGAGAAATCCTTACTAGCCTGTGGACACCCGCCTCAAACTTGAGTTTTCCATAGGCATATGGACCAGCTAAATTCAGGGTTACACTCTTGATTCCTGCCTCATCTCCAGGCAGTTCATCGACTATAGTTATTCTGTATCCATTTCCTTCGGCCCATCTCATGTACATTCTCATTAGCATTGACGCCCAGTCCTGAGACTCGGTTCCTCCGGCACCTGGGTGAATTGACATAAAACAGTTGTTATTATCGTACTTTCCGCTTAGGAGGATCGTTAGCTCAAACTCCCTGACCTTCTTTTCTGCCGATCTTACGAGCTCTTCAACGTTCTTGACGAAGCTTTCGTCTTCTCCCGATAGCTCAATAGCAATGTCAATGCTTTCAAACTCCTCTTCCACATCCCTTAGAAGACCAAGGATTCCGCGGAACGACTGCGCATCTATTCCCAGCTTGGAAGCCTCTTTTTGGTCGTTCCATATTGAGGGATCACTCATCCTTTTTTCGATATCCTTCAGTTTCTCATCTATCTTCTCGAGATCAAGAGTCTCTCTTATTGAATCGAATTTCTCCCTCAGCTCTTGAATTCTCAAGTTTGTTTCATAGCTAATCAAGTTACACCTCCGGACTAACGTTTAACCTTGAACCTTTTTGTACCCTTCTTCTTGCCGCCAGTGTCTGCCTTTTTTTCTCCTCCAACTCCACTGAAATCGGAGTGCATAGCTTGAAGACTTCTGAATTCCTTGTCGGCGTTTTGCTTGGCCTTATCACTATCGACTCTAACTATTCTGACTATGGCACTGGCAATGTCATCATAAAGAGAATCGGTCAACTGCTGAAAAAGAATGAAAGACTCTTTCTTGAATTCTATCACAGGATCTTTCTGACCGTAAGCTCTTAAACCCACCGAGTCTTTGAGGTGCTCAATAGATTCTAGGTGTCTTCTCCATCTCTCATCGATCATCCTTAGCATAATGTACTTCATCACCTGAGGGAACTCATCTCCAAATGAAGCCTTCTTTTCGGCATAAATCTCCTGCAGTAGCGACAAGGTTACGTTTCTAAGCTCCTCGACGTTCTTAATACCCTTGAGCCGCTCAATGTCCCCCGCAGGCAGGAAACTGAAGGAGACTTTAATATCTTCAAAAGAAGGAAGCTGCTCAAGTCCCGACAGTCTTCTATCAACTACATCTTCAATAATCTCAAAGACATTCGAATCGATCTCTTCACCCTTCAATACCCAGTTGCGGTGAGCATATATGGCGCTCCTCTGCTGATCAATAACCGAATCTAGCTCGTAAAGGCGTCTCCTGATCTCGAAATGCATTCCCTCAATCTTTTTTTGAGCAGACGAAATAATCCTGCTTAGAAGCGAATGCTCTATTGGTTGACCTTTTTCGATCTTGAGGGTATTCATAATCGATTGCATTCGTTCACCACCGAACAGTCGAAGAAGATCATCTTCAGTAGAGAGGAAGAATCTTGACTCTCCTGGGTCGCCCTGTCTACCTGATCTGCCAACTAGCTGATTGTCAATTCTTCTGCTCTCGTGCCGCTCCGTTCCAAGAACGTACAGTCCTCCAAGTTCCACAACCCCATCACCAAGTTTTATGTCAGTTCCTCTCCCGGCCATATTAGTGGCTATAGTAACGGTTTTTCGCTCACCTGCATTAGCCACGATTTCTGCTTCTCTCTCATGGTATTTTGCATTTAAGACTTCATGAGGAACTCCCTTTTTCTGCAGCATTTTGCTCAGGAGCTCACTCTTTTCTATTGAAGTAGTACCAACAAGCACTGGCTGTCCCTTCTCATATCGTTGAGCGATCTCATCAATGATCGCTTCGTTTTTCTCTTCCCTTGTCTTATAGATTGCATCTTCTTTATCCAGCCTAATTACTCTCTTGTTCGTCGGAATAACGGCGACCGGAGTATTATACATAGAAATGAACTCGGATTCTTCAGTCGCGGCCGTACCGGTCATTCCCGATACCTTTTCATAGAGCTTGAAGTAATTCTGAAAGGTAATAGTTGCGAAAGTGACTGATTCCTGTCTTATCTGCACGTTTTCTTTGGCTTCTATGGCCTGATGAAGACCCTCAGAGTACCTTCTTCCAGGGAGTAACCTGCCGGTGAACTCGTCAACAATGACAACTTCACCTTCATTAGTAACAAGATAATCAACTTCTCGTCTGTAGAAAATCATAGCCTTCAAAGCATTCAAAAGATGGAAGATGTAGTCATAATTACTGGGGTCGTAAAGATTTTCTATTTGAAGAAGCTTCTCAGCCTTTTCTATTCCTTCATCTGTAAGGGTCACCGTTCTGTCCTTTTCGTCAACAACAAAATCTTTTTCGGCCTGAAATCGCTTTGCAAAGAAGGCGAACTGTCTATACAGACTTGACGAGTCCTGAGCGGGACCAGAGATGATCAGTGGCGTTCTCGCCTCATCTATGAGGATTGAATCGGCCTCATCTACAATCACGTAGTTGTGGCCTCTCTGAACTTTGTTCTCGAGAGAGTAGACAAGATTGTCTCTCAAGTAGTCAAAACCAAACTCATTTGCAGTTCCATAAGTTATATCGCAATCATAGGCTTTTTTTCTCTCCATAGGCTCCATTGCTGCTTGGATGAACCCGGCTTGCAACCCAAGATACTCATAAACCGGCCCCATCCATCCCGCATCCCTTTTTGCAAGGTAATCGTTCACAGTTGCGAGATGACAACCCTTACCTGACAGAGCATTTAGATACAGGGGCATCGTTGCCACAAGAGTTTTTCCTTCACCGGTTTTCATTTCTGCGATCTTGCCTTCGTTTAGAGAAAGAGCACCCATAAGCTGCACGTCAAAGGGTCTCATCTTCACTGTCCTCTTGGCAGCTTCTCTTGCAAGCGCAAAGGCCTCCGGCAGAACAGACTCAAGCGACTGGCCCTCGTCAATCCTGGCTTTGAATTCCTCAGTTTTCTTCATGAAATCTAGTCGATCGTACTTACTGACCTCTCGCTCTAATTCATTTATCTTTTCAACTGTTTTTGAATACTTCTTGAGAAGCATTTTGTTTTTGTCGAATATCTTCGAGAAAATCCCCATCAAATCACCTCAATAGAAACGTAGCGCGTGAATCATATTACCGTTTTCAACGAAGGTTTGCTGGTAGAGGAGAGCGCTATCTACTGAAATCCCCATGAGAGACCTAAAAACCTTCTTCATGTCAATAAATGCATGCACGAGATCGTTGCCCATGCCCAATCTTCTGACAAATTCGTAACTTGTGTTACTACTCAAAATCTCTGCATTAGAAAGCAATCTGTAGTATTCGTCGGGTGTAAGCGAAGTGAGCACGGTTGTCTCGGCTGAGAAAATGAAATATATAGTATCGAAATCATTCTCAAGTTCGTAGATACGGTTGCCCCTGTACGAGGACTGAACCGCACCCCACTCTTTGAGCGGTCCTTCGAGTCTTTCGGTATCCGAGCTTCTGTTAGTAAACACTGCTGTTACTCTCGGAGTCTCAGAGACCAAATCACCATATATCCTTGTATTTCCTGTGCTTTCTCTCGAGAGAAGGACGACAAAATCCGCAAGTTCTCTGTAAGGTTCGAGATCAAGCTCAAACCAGTGAGCGAGCTCCTTCCTCAAGGTCTCTACAGATGAGCAAGGAAAGAAAACCGTGTAGTCACCAAGAGTTGCCTTTGATGCCTCTACCTCCTTGGCATCAGACAAGGAAATCATCTTCTGAAGCTCTTCACTGTCCACAAACATCGTATCCTGAACGATCGTAGCTGTAAGTGTATGTCCTTCCGGACGAGCAAAAACCACTGTATTCTCGATTGAAAAGGTAGACTCAAGTCCCAGATCAAGCTGGAATCGGTCTCCATCAATATAACCGGCAAGAGTGAAGTCATAACTCTTCTCCGCAACCTCTCTGCCTTTACCGTTTGACTCCAGTAACCTACCACCTTCTCCAGCATAAGTCTTCAAAGCCAGAGTAACAGCCTCTTTATTACCGCCGATTATTAGGTAGTCATCTGCGGCATTGTAGAAGAGAGTTCCTGTACTGCTCCTCAACTCGTTAACTGTCTCTCCAGGTTGAACGAATATTGCCATATCCAGAAGGGCCGCCGTAGCTTTCAATAACTGAAAGGAATTAGAGGTTCGCCAAGCTATGAAAACTCTGTTCCTGGTGAGCTTCAGTTTCTCAAGGAGATAAAACGGATCAAACATCAGCAGATCATCAAGAGAGAGATCGATACCTTCGCCAACGAGAAGAATGTCATTATTCAAAGCGTTCTTAAGAAAACTCGTATCGACCTCCGCATTGTATCCGGCAGCATCGATTATCCCATAAAAGGCTCGTTCAGCACCGAACCCATCATCCCCGAGATAGGCACCGAAAAAATTGGTGCTGTCCCTGAGAACTTCCATAGTTGATCTCAACCCACGAAGAATGAGAAAATAGCCGACATCTTCAGGAACGAAATCGAAAATATCTTGTGCCATTAATGCGGAAAAAGAAACAAGCACCAGCATAAAAACGAGTAAGGATTTCAAGCTCTCCCGGATCACTCATGTGAACCGGGGTTTTCCCTCCCTTCAAACCAATTGGTTGCTATCCCGATCGAAAAACGCGAAAGCCTTCTCAATCAAATAGTCATAGTCTAACTCAACAAATGTCTCCCCAGCAACCGAATAGAGAAGATACTCGATGTTACCTCTCTTGCCTTTGATTGGAGAAAACGTTATTCCTACGGGAAACATGCCGCTACTAACAAAAGCCTTTACAAATACTTCTATAACTTCGCGATGAGCCGTACGTGAGCGCACCAATCCCTTCTTAACAACACCCGGACCAACTTCAAATTGTGGCTTTATTAGGACCACCGCTTCTCCGTTGTCTTTCAGAAACATCCTAAAGAGCTCTGCCAAACCTGCTGTAGAGATAAATGATAAGTCCGCGGTCAATAGATCAACTTCGCCCCCAACTACACAATAGAGAAATCTCTTTTGTCAGTTGACTCAACTGACAAGATTCTGCTGTCCTCTCTAAGTTTGTTACTGATCTGGTCTTTCCCAACATCTACACAAATCACACTGGCTGCACCCTTATCCAGCAGAAGTTGTGCAAAGCCACCGGTTGATGCACCAACATCAATTACTCTCTTACCTTCGGGTTTTATTCTGAACTCATCGATAGCTTTCTTCAGTTTGTAATACCCTCGCCCTACCGGCATGAAGGAATTCGAGGCAACTATTTCTCTGTCAGAATCCACCTTGTAACCCGGCTTAAGAACAATCATACCATCTACAGTAACTTTTCCGCTCCTGATCAGTTCTGCTGCTTTCGTTCTACTCTCAGACAGCCCAAGCCCAAACAATAGTTCATCAAGTCTACGTTTCAAACTCATCAAACACCGCTTTGTAGAATACAAGTCCCTGAGGAGGGGCAGTTCCTGGAAGCATTGATCTATCCTGTGAAGAAAGGAATTCAGAAACGGCTTCTTCAGAAGTGCTCCCGGTGCCAACTTTCACAAGCGTACCGACGATATTCCTTACCATTCTCTTGAGAAAGGAGACTCCCTCGACCCTAATGAGTATAAGACGAGGGCTCGTCCTGACAATTCTAATGGCTGAAACGGTCCTTATTGGATTTCTGTCATCTCTGCCAGTCCTGAAAGCAGTAAAGTTGTGTTCTCCAAGAAGTCGACTCCCTGCTCTCCGCATCGATTCAATATCCAGAGTATACGGGAACCACCAGACAAACCTTCTTCTGAAGATGTCCGGTTCGCTTGAATTGAGAATGTAATAGTGATAGATCCTCTTCTTCGCAGCAAACCTTGGGCTGAAATTCTCCGCTACTTCATACACTTTTCTAACATACACGTCCGCCGGAAGATTCGCGTTGAGCGCAGCTTTCATTGTTGGAGCATCCAATCTATCAAGGTTAGAATCAAAAGCGATTACCTGACCATAGCCGTGAACTCCCGTGTCTGTTCGACCGGCTCCCTGACTCGAGACTCTGAACTTGTGAATTCTTTCCAGAGCTTCTTCGAAGATACCCTGTACAGTTCGCATATCCGGCTGATTCTGAAAACCGAAGAAATCGGTCCCGTCATACGACACTACTGCAGCGAATCTCTTCACAGTTATTTTGAACCCGTGAGATCTAGCATCTCGGTGTAGAGATAAACCATTGAAGAGAGGTCCTTTCCCATTCTCTGTAAATCTCCATTATAAACAGTCCANNACAAAACCCTTCCAACTATGGTTTCGACATACTTTATCAGGGAGTTTTCAAGCTCCTTCTTCTCGCCATCACTTAGCAGAAGGCCTCCAACTTTTCCTGCAAGCCATGAGGAAAAGCCCTGATCATTGAATCTCAGAGTTCCCTCTTCATAATCCTTAAGCATTTTGTAGACTTCCTCAGTTGTCTCCCTTACGGAAAGATTATTAGAAAGCACTTCGAGTATCGTTGGATCGAAGTAACCTTCAAGCGCTTCAGGAACTTCCAGCTCGTACTTGAAATAAAGAAGGTTCGCATCACTGTGCTTTCTTTCGAAAGAGATCTTGCGTCTAGTAGCACTTTCAAGGCCATAAGCGCTAAGACAACTCCAGTATTTGTGTTTGAGTAAATCGCTTGAATGCTCAGTCGACCACGTGGTCATAAAGCCTGTCTTAGTTCTGTGATCAAATGTTGCTCTCTTTGGAGAGAGAAAATCATCCCCACGGTACAAAATGTGAGCGTACCTGTAATTCATAGGCCTACAATCCCTTCGATCAGTTCTTTTAGTTCATCGATTTTTCTTCTTGCTTCATCATTGGTTTCTCCCTTTGCCATGAGATAGAATTTGACCTTTGGTTCTGTCCCCGAAGGTCTTACAATAATCTTAGAACCATCCTCCATCTCCATTGAAATCACATCGGCCATGGGGAGATCACCCGAGTCTTCCATATAGTCTTTGAATTTTCTTACCCTAAAACCCCCAATTGCAGATGGCCTGCTTTCCCTAAGCCCTTTCATGATTGCTTCTATTCTATCCTTTCCCTCTATGCCTTCGTAATCCTTGTTAACGAGTGCCTCGAGATAATAACCGAACTCCTTATAGATCTCTTCAAGATACTCAATCAATGAAAGTCCTGACCGCTTCAAGAAGCCCGCGATTGTACAGGCAAGAGCAGCAGCGCTAACAGCATCTTTGTCTCTCGCATGCCTTCCGTAGAGAGAGCCGTAGCTCTCCTCGAAACCGAAAAGATACTTTCCTCTTCCTTCAATTTCTGATTTCTCAATGATCTCTCCAATGTACTTGAACCCGGTTAGGGTCTCTCTTACTTTTACACCGCTTCGGGCAGCGATACTCTTCACCAGATCCGTCGAAACTATCGTCTTCACAATAAACGCATCGTCAGGAAGGGACCCTTTCAATCTCTCAAGAATGAAATGGGTCATTATCACGCCTGTTTGATTTCCATTGATCGCGATGTACTTTCCATCTTGCCTTACCATTATGCCCAACCTATCGCAATCCGGATCCGTCGCAATCAGAAGATCGGCATCGGTTTCACCTGCGACATCAAGAGCCATAGAAAATGCTTTCGGATCTTCCGGGTTTGGACTCTTGACGGTTGGGAAGCTACCATCAGGTATAGCCTGCTCCTCGACACGTTTCACTCTGTGGCCAAGATCGGAAAGTGTCTTGTAGACAGGGTAGTTGCCGGTTCCATGGAGAGGGGAATAAACAACGCTAATTGATTCAAAATCGTTACAAAGGTGGAGAACGTTTTCCTTCACAGTCTCCAAAAATCCATCAAGAACAGAGTTTGGTATGTTATAAATTATCTCTCTCTTCGGCGAGTAGTTTTCGAAAAAGTCTGATCCATTAACGCTTTGAATTATCTCTTCAGCGTAACGGGGAACCGCTTGAGTTCCATCTGAAGTGTAGACCTTGAAGCCATTGTACTGAGGTGGATTGTGACTGGCAGTAATTACAATTCCTCCGCTTGCCTTAAGCTCCCTAACCGCAAAACTTAGGACTGGAACAGGCATTGGCTCAACAAAAAGGTGAACCTTGATACCTATTGACGAGAGGACCTCGGCCGACACTTCAGCAAAACAAGAAGATTTGTGCCTTGTATCAAAGGCTATTACTACTGACGGATCTATGTACTTATCAGAAATCCAGCGACCGAAGCCAAGAGAAGCTCTTCTTATTGTGAAAATGTTCATACGATTTGTTCCGGCACCAAGAACTCCTCGCATTCCACCGGTACCGAACTCGAGATCCAGAGCAAACCTATCCCTAACTTCTTCCGGCGAAAGCATCTTGAGCTCTTCCTTCATCTCTTCCGTAGAATTCTTAAGCCATCTTTCGTACTCTTCAAAGATTCTCTGGCTATTTCTAAGCACGCTACCACCTTCCAACTGCTTTTAAATGATTTACTTCCCCATCATTCAAAACCTCAATAACGTCAAGCCTTGTTTCACTAAAGGTTGGCTTTTCAGTCGATATGTATCTCTGGGCAGCCAACTCGAGTCGCCTTAGCTTTCTTTCGTCAACTCTGTATCTCGGCAATCTGAAAGAACTCCCTCCTTTGACTTCAACAAAGACCATCGTCCTTCCTTCAAATGCAACAATATCTATCTCACCAAATCTATACGAGATATTTCTCGCAATTATCTTGTATCCCGACTTCTTAAGATACCTGCAAGCAATATCTTCATATCTTTTACCAGAAGCGTTGCTCATTTCTCCCCTTTGTATATCCTTGGAACTTTGAGATAGTCTCCTTCCCGCTCAGGAAAAAGATCACGAATTAGCTTTGCACCTTCAAATTCCATCGGAGCGTCTTCTCTTGGCTCAAGACTCTTCTCGACTGGAGATATCATTTCATCGGCACTGGGATCAACTTGATCTAGAAGCGTCATGTACTGCAGAATCTCTTCGATATCCTTCTTAAGACTCACGCGCTCCTGTTCTCTCAGTTCGAATTTTGCAAGTTCTTCAAGATGCTTCAGCAGTTCATCACTTATTCTGGTTTCCATTCTACTCCTCCTCAATCCTGACCTCTCGAAGATACATCGCAGCATGCTCGGGAGGCATAGGGTTTATGTAGAAGCCTGAACCCCACTCAAAACCAGCGACCCTTGTGAGTCTTGGAACTATCTCCAGATGCCAGTGATAGTGAGCTGATTGCTCCATACCCTTGATTCCCGTATGCAACATGAAATTGTAGGGCGGATTATCGAGAGCCTTGTGAATCCTCAGCAACATATTCTTAAGTATCACAGAAAAACTATCGATCTGAGAAGCAGAGATCTCTCCGAAATTGTCTTTATGAACCTTCGGAACGATCCAGGTCTCAAAAGGAAACCTTGCAGCAAATGGTTCGAAAGCAACAAAATCATTATTCTCCTCAACCACTCTCGTCCCTTCCAGTCCTTCCTGGTTAACCATATCGCAGTAAACGCATCTTTCTCTGAAACGGTAGTAGTCTGCAGCACCAGTGATCTCTTCATCAACTCTCTTAGGCACAATTGGAGTAGCTATCAACTGACTGTGGGAGTGCACCAGGGATGCCCCGGCTTCTCTTCCATGGTTCTTGAATATCAACACGTATTTGATCCTATTATCCTTTTCAAGCACCTGATGACGTTCTTTGTATGCCCAGATCACTTCCCTAACCTGCTCATACGATAGAGTAGCCATAGATGCGTTATGATCAGGTGTCTCGATAATCACTTCATGCGTTCCAAAACCCTTTATAACATCGTACATTCCATGGCCAAAGCGATCCGGTTCTGTACTTGAATCAAGAGCTGGAAACTTGTTCTGAACTACCCTAACCCACCATCCCGGGCTGTCTTTTGTAGTATCTGCAGGTCTGAAAGCCATGACTTCAGGTGGTGTGGTGTGCTCATTTCCGTAATCAAACGGACAGAAAGCCGATTCCACTTTCTCTTTGGCATTTATGAAATCATGAGGCCTTCTAGCTCTTTCAGTAGCTATTATTACCCATCTCTTTATTATCGGATCCTTTCTTAATTCAGGCATTACCTTTGACCTCCAGCATCTCGCTGTATAGAGATATGTAGTTCTTCGCCGAAGCGTTCCAAGAAAAGTCCTCACTCATGGCATTGTACACTACTTTCCTCCAGCAGTCCGGCCGACTGTATACTTCGAGAGCTCTATCAATTGCTTCAAGAAGTCCACTAGCTTTGTAATCAGAAAAACCAAAACCATTTCCGGAATCCAAACCGTCAAATTCCTTCACTGTATCTGCCAATCCACCGGTGAATCTAACTACAGGGATCGTCCCATACCGCATGGCAAACATCTGACCCAAGCCGCAAGGTTCATATCTGGAAGGCATCAAGAACATATCTGCGCCCCCGTAAATCTTCTGGGCAAGATCCAAATCGAAGGTTAGCTTTGCAGCTACCCTATCTGGATAAGCTTCTTCAAGCTCCTTAAACATGAGTTCGTATCTCCTCTCACCAGTCCCCAGAACTATTAGTTGGACGGGAAGCTTCATCAGATCATCCTTAATCTCCTCTATTAGGTCGAGCCCTTTCTGATCAACAAGTCTTGAGATCAATCCAATAACTGCCGTATTGTTTCCGGGAAGACCTACCAATTTCTGCAGATTGCATTTGTTTATCTTCTTGTTCTTAAGGTTATCAAGACCGAAGTTAGCCCACAAACGCCTGTCGTTTTCGGGATCGTATTCGGAATAATCGATTCCATTCAATATTCCAACCAGATCATTGTTCCTTCTGGAAAGGATTGCCTCCAGCCCCGCACCGTACTCAGGAGTCTGGATTTCCTTTGCGTAGGTAGGGGAGACCGTACTAAGCTTATCGGAGAATTCAATGCCCGCCTTAAGGAAATTGAGGCCTTCTTGCACTGAAATATCTTTTTGATAAGCTTTCTTAATCCCCGAGAGTTCAAAATACCTGTCTTCATAGACACCTTGATAAGCTAAGTTATGAATTGAGAGGACTGTCTTGATTCCGGCTTCGGCTTGCTTAAGATAGACTGCCATGAGACCGGTATGCCAGTCGTTGAGATGAACGATATCATAACCTTGCTCAATCGCAAAGGACGTGGCTGCATCGGAAAAGCTCATTGCTTGAAGAGCTAAATCGGATGAGCCATAGACCTCCTTGGAGTCCATAAGATCTTCATTTCTCAGCAGAAAGACACTCACTTCACTTTGAGGCAATTTAGTCTTATAGATATCAAAGAAGCGAGGTCTTCTTAAGAATCTTGTCTTCTGGACCCTTCCCGTCTTTGATAAAACGCTTCTATCTATCGATCCATGAAGAGGCATTAATATATCAACATCCACTCCCAGTTGTTTCAAGTACTTCGGAAGGGATCCAGCTACATCAGCAAGACCTCCTACTTTTGCTAACGGATACACTTCGTAAGAAACAAACAGCACTCTCATGTAATCACCTCTTGAATATCGGCAGGTCATGAGAAAAGATCACAGTATCTGCCCTGTCGAAGTACTTCATTACGAAAGCAGCGGCCTCGTCTGTCCGCATACCTTTTCGCATTTCGTGATACTGTATTTGCCTTGTGCATATATCTCCACAAATAAAGACATTGCCACAATTACTTGTTTCAAGAAAAAATGAAACATGATCTCTCGAGTGAAAAGGAGACTCCAGAACTTCTACTGAATCTAGAAGCCTGTCTCCATTCCTGAACGGCTCGACTCTATTCCAGGAGAGAACTATCTTCTGGTACATGGCTCCAACTATTGGACCAAACGAACCGTAGTCTCTGCTACTGTAACTCTCATGCAGATGAACTTTTGCGTTCGGGAAAAACATGCTGTTGAAGGCGTGGTCTAGATGAAAGTGAGTCAGAAATATGTCAGTAATTTCATCTGGGGAAAGATCCAGAGAAGTCAGTTTATCTTCAAGAATCTCTAGAGAAGGGAACCCGCCCGGATCGACGAGAATCCTTTTTTCATCTTCCACAAGAAGAACGCAGCTACTCGTTGGAGAATCCAGCATTCCCGGCACATATACCAAACTGCCGGGAAAGAGGAGATTCAAGTCCAAGTTACATCACTCCTCGAAAAATCAAACCTACTGTCCCTATAATTATACAGTAAACGGCAAACAAACTCAGACGTCGCTTCAGAACAAGTTTCTTGAGAAGCCACAGTCCCATTACTCCGGTCAGGAAAGCAAGAATGGAAGACAATAGAACCGTACTGACAGGAAGATTAACTCTTGAAAGCTCCAGAAGACCTGCTCCTAGAGTAACCGGGAGGCTCAAGAGGAACGAGAATCTAACGGCGTCTCTTCTAACCATACCGACAAGTAAGGCTCCGAAGATGGTGAAACCACTCCTGGATATCCCCGGAACTATAGCCACCGCCTGAAAGATACCGATTGAAAGAGCCCCTGCAATAGAGAGATCCAGTATCTTGCGATCACCCTTAAGCCTATCCGATATGAACAACATAGTCGCGGTCACAAATAACATGGTAGATGCAAAGGCTACATCTGAAAACAGTAGCTTTATCTCGTCCTCCAGCAGAAAACCAGCTATAACTGCCGGAATGGTCGCAATTAGAAGCAACAATATATACCTGATTGAAGAGTCCCTCTTTTCTGGCTTACCCAATCCAGAGAATATGGTCCATACATCCTTAAATGTGAACAACAAAACGGCAAAAAATGTTGCAAGATGCAATACAGCAAAAAACGCCGCCTTAGATTCAACATCGAGCGGAACATTAAGAAAACTTGAAAAAATAGTCAGATGTCCAGAAGACGAAACTGGAAGAAATTCAGTTGCTCCCTGAACCGCACCTAGAATGAGGTAACTTGCAAAATCAGACACCAAAACCCTCCTCTTCACTTATACTCTCAAAAGAAACTCCCTTTTCTTGAAGTATTTCAGCGATCATTCCTATGTCCGACTCATCTGTTCTGATAACGACCCGTCTTTCATCCTCTGATTCTGCCGCTGACGTGATTATCGAAAGAATATTTACCTCTCTTTCGGCAAGGTAATCTACAACATCTCGCAACGCTCCTGGCTTGTCCTCCAGAATCACGGAGACTCTTGTTCCTGGCTTGTCCATTGCAGTGAACTCCATCAGGCCTTCAAGAATCTCAAAGACTCCGATAGCTCCCACCACCAAAAAATCGTCGTCAACTACAGGAAGAACATAGTCATGACTCTCGATAAGCATAAGTGCGGCATCTTCAATGAAATCAGAGTCTCGACAGTAGAAGACCGGTTCTGTAATAACCTCTGAAACGGGCGTTGCAGGATCAACATCTTTGATATCATCCACTCTTGCAACGCCTGCCAGTCGCCCGTCACTATCCACCGAGATTACATACGTGAGCCCAGCCGACTTTCTGTCGCTCAAGATCTCACCTACAGTACAGTCATCACTAAACAGTGGATAAGTCCTGTTTGTCCATTTGCAAATGTTCATAAAACCGCCTCTTTCCCTGCTAAAGACTTTATTTTACTCAACACAACAATTATAATTGTATCAGTGTGATCTTTGACCCTGCTGGGGAGGTGTCTCCGTGTTTCAAGGATACGTGAAGCTACTAGAACTCGCAACAAATCTCTTCACAATGTATAGGTGGAACAACACACCCACTCTTCTAAGGACTAACGAAGCAGAGAATGCCTTCATCTCAGCCCAATACAGTTTACTGATGTCAGAGATGGCCAGGCTGAGTGGTCTCGATATCAACCAGAAGGAACTCTTTCAGAGACTGGTTTTGAAGGAACTGCCAAAATGCCTTCTTTCCGACATCTCTGTTGACACCAAGGTTCTGATAAAATCTCTTTCACCAGATAAATGGAACGATGTTTTTTCGAGAACCGTTGAGGAAATCGTTCAATACTTGCCCGAAGAACGGCACAACCCATTCTATCTGTCTATGGTCAATTCAAAAGATGATTCTGTCGAGGGCAAAATAATCCAGACGGGAGATCTCTTGTCTGCCAGACTAGAGGCGGGCCTACATGCAAGGAGTTTCCCGGACTTCTTCAGCCGACCATTGAAAGGTCTCGAGAAACGAATCGAAATCTTCAGAGACTTCGAACCTTACCGCCTTATCATGGATACCCCATGGCTTGAACGCTACACTAACGCTTTGATCGTTCTGTTAAGAGCTGTCCGCTGGAATCGGCTGAATAGAAACGTTCCAACCACTGTAGCAGCCCATTCATCCTATGTTACAATAACTGCATACATTCTTTCCTGTATTGAGGAGGAGAAAGGCACTGCAATAAACCCCGTTGAATCTGTAAAACGCGCCCTTCTGCACGACATTCCAGAAAGCATGACCGGTGACATAATCACACCAACAAAGAAGAAAGTCCCTGGATTTGATGAGGTGATCGCTCAAGTTGAAGAGCAGATGGTTACCGAGAACCTGCTGGTCGGAATGCCCGATGAACTTATCAAAGAGCTTAAACTCAGAATGCTGGATCCATTTGAATCATTGGAAGGCAGAATCGTGTGGGCAGCCGATCAGTTCGCAGCTACTGTAGAATGTCTCATGGAGATCCGTTCAGGAAACACACAATACGCCTTTAGAGATGCTATGAACAGAATGCTGGACGACCTTTCAAAATCCGATCTAGAAAGTGTCCAGCTTCTAACTCAATCGTTTAAATGGAGCCTGGACTGGACTGGCCGCTAGTCAAATCGCCTTGAGAAATCTCCCAAATCTGTCAATTCCCTTCTTCAGTTCTTCAACCGAACTGGAGTAAGACATTCTTATGAAGCCTTCGCAACTGAACGCACTTCCCGGAACCATTCCCACTTTCTGCTCCTCGAGAAGCCCAAGAGCAAATTCGTTGGAATTCACATACCTTCGGCCAAGGTATGGTCTGATATCTATGAATACATAAAAAGCCCCCGCAGGCTTGCTGAATTTGAGTCCAATCTCAGATAGCCTTGATACAACCAAATCTCTTCTCTTCCGAAACTCCTCAACCATGGAAGAGGTATCGACCTCAAACGCCTTCAAGGCTGCATACTGAGCCATAGTATTAACATTTGATGCAAGGTGGCTCTGGATTTTAGATATCTCTTTTGCCAGCTTAGTGGATGTGGCGGAATAGCCTACTCTCCAGCCCGTCATTGCGTATGTCTTGGAGAAAGCGTTTATGACCGCTGAACGTTCCTTCATTCCATCCATCGAGGCTATTGATAAGTGAGAAGCATCGAATACAAGCTTTTCATACACTTCATCAGAGATGACAAAGAGATCTTCCTTTATGCAAAGGTCTGCCAGTTCCTCTAGGAAACTCTCTGGATAGATTGCCCCGGTCGGGTTGTTCGGAGAATTTATCATAATCGCTTTCGTTTTGTCGGTAATAGAACTCTCGATTTCGTTGATCTCAGGAATGAAGTCTCTCTCAACATCAGCCTGCACAATGACCGGTACACCACCGCAGAGAAGAATCTGCGCCTCATAGCTTACCCATGCAGGCGAAATGATTATCACCTCATCGCCAACGTTGAGCAAAGCCTTCAGAACGTTGTAGATAGCTTGTTTTCCACCGTTCGCAACAACAATCTCTTCGGGTGAGTAAGTCATGTTGTTTTCCTTCTGAAGTTTCAGAGCTATCGCCTTTCTCAACTCATCTATTCCAGCGGCGTTCGTATACTTCGTTTTTCCCTCATTGAGAGCTCTTATTGCTGCATCGACAATTGGGCGGGGAGTAGGAAAATCCGGTTCACCTGCAGTGAACTTTACAACATCCTCTCCTGATCGAGCGAGTTCCAACGCCTTCTTGTTGAATTCCAAGGTCGCCGAAGGCGTTACAGAAGAGACAAAGTGCGACAAATCCATTGGAGCACCTCCAAAGTTATAGTCAGTATCCTCATTTAGATCCTATTGATTATCTCGAGAACCACTAGCGCGAAATCGCTAAGACTGTCCTTCTTGCACAGTCTAGCGCCGGCTTCTCTCTTTCTCTTTCCATTTACCAATGCAGAACCTACCGCCATTACAATCTCAGTCATCCCGTACTCCAGTTTTTCGATGAACTCTATTCTGAAACTTGGAATGACATCCCTTATTGCTGCAACCGTTGATTCCACGATTGCCATGTACTTCTCGTCGTCACCAATGTCTACAATTGACGAACCCTCAAGTTCTCTTCCCTCATAATCTAGCATTACCGTTATGTCTAGTTTTCGCATCGTTGCGCGCGTCTCGAGGCTTTTAAGTTGGAAGTTGTAACCTTGGACTTCTTCCTTCTGGTAAGGTCTTACAACCGAAGCTTCCTCTTCATCGTCTGAATCCAGGGATATCTGTGCAATAGAGACGATCTTCCTATCGATCTTGACACCCGTTGAAGCGTATATTGCCGTTTCAATATCTCTTACCAACTGCTTTGCCGGTTTGGAAATGTCCGCCAAAACGTGAATCTCGACCATTTCGCCGTTTTCGTCATAAACTATTCTGGCGCTGTGCACCCCCGGCAGTTTCGAGATGATGCTGTCAACTGCTAGCTTGCTAGGCATTCAATCAACCCCCTCGACCTTCAGAAAATCAATGCAAACAACAAAGATAGACCTAGAAACCCTCCTGCTGCCAACAGAGAATACCAGCCTTTCCTATCGTAAGGTTTGTAATCTTCAGGCTTCACTTCGCTCTTCGGCCTACGCACCTTCTTAGTTCCAATTTCGAAGAAAATCAGTGACAGAAAGAGCGCTCCCATCGCGATAACAAAAAAGAAATTTGAAACAAACTCCATTAAACTACCCCCGTACGAACCCACCGTCCCGCCACAACGGGAGAAGATTGTACATGTTGATTCTAGCACAAAAGCTTATATCATCACCAAACCCTAGAGAGAGAAGTCTTCTCGCGTGAAAGCCATTCTTAATGAAAAAGCTCTCCAAATCACTCTTGGCCGATTCATACAGGAGCGAAGCTAACGAGCAACCATCATCGGTACAACCCATTCCCAATCCGGATACAATTGCACCCGCAAGCAAGACATCCTCAAGTGAAACTCTTCCACTAGAGCCGGCGCACTGGAGCTCAATCCTGCCGCCTTCACTCTCAAGAAACCCGTTTATACTTTCAAGATTCAAAAAGGAGGCAGCAACAAGCCTTCCCGCACGTTTCGACAAAAGTGCAGCGTTTGTCCCATTCGTTGTCGTCATAACCAACTCTTTTCCAAAGATCATCTTCTTGCAGAGAGCAACTGGGGAGTTTGCCAGATCGAATCCCTCTATCTGCATCGATCCTCTCTCTCCTCCAAGAAGCACCTCGCGATTCCGCTTTCTGCACTCCAAAGCCTCCTCGACCGATTCCACAGGAATCACCTTTTTTGCGCCAAGATGAAGCGCCGTCGTGATAGTACTGGTCGCCCGCAAGACATCAATTACAACTGCGATATCGGTTTGTTCGTCAAGGACACGGGGAACGAAGTTCACTCTCAAATTCATAATACCTACTCTTCTTCCAGATGACGCCAGAGATTCAGTTCATGAACCCTTGTTTCCCCACTCTCAACAATGATCGAAGACACTGAACAGTTGTGCATTGAGAGTCTATAATGGTTCTCCAGAGGCAGGCCCATTGAGTAGCAGATGACAGTCCTTATAAGCAAAGCATGAGAGACGGCAACTACCTGTTTTCCCGCGAAAGCGGTTGATGCGAACTTAAGAAAGCTCACCGCTCTTCTCTGTACTTCGCCAAGGGACTCTGTTTTTGCAATGTTAGCCCACGGATCCTTTCGCCAATGTTCAATTAGATTGCCGTGACTTCTGAAAGCCTCGCTAATTTCCAGGCCATTCCACAAACCAACATCGGCTTCGCGGAGGACCGGATTGACGATTGGCTTGATCCTGAGAATTTGACCAATAATCTCTGCCGTCTCTCTTGCTCTCTTCAAGTCACTGGCATAGAGCGCCGCTGGTCTTAGACCGATCTTCCTGAGAAACTCTCCAGTCTGTATAGCCTGGTTCCTGCCCCTTTCTGAAAGTGGAATATCCGATCTTCCCTGCCAGCGATTGCTGTTATTCCACTCAGTTTCTCCGTGCCTGACGAAATAGATCTCCATTATCTCCTCCATGTACTACTTCCAGATTATCTCATCTGAGTCAATTTCCGAAGGCTTTGCATTGCGGACCACTGTCTGAGAATCTTTAGATTTGATTATGACTTTTTCGCAATCGGAGCCTGCAGCAAGAAACCTCCTATCAATTTGACCGTGGAAAACTCTGTTCACCTCTGTAACGCGCTCTTTCATTTCCATTGGTCTCCCGCTCTTGAACAGCGCATAACCCTGAAGAGGGGCTTGCCCGGCTATCTCCACAAAGGACCTCCCATCAGTTACAAAGCTTCTGCCGAGGTAGTCTATCCTTTTGAACGCAGCGATTCCCGTTCTCAAACGTGCAAGAGCCGTTGTTAGTTCGAAATCAGTCGGTCTTCGGGAAATGTCCGGCGGCTGTATCTCCGTCAAATTGAAACCAAGAACTTCAACTTCCATCATCGCTCTATCAATATCTGTATCGCTCTCCCTTGCTTCTTGTTCATCTTCCTTGTACCCGAACACCGAACGAATCGATTTCAGTTCTGGATTAACTCCGGCCAGTGCATCATTCATTCTCTTCAACAACTCGTTTCTTGGACCAAAGCGATCGAGGTAGCCACTCTTTATCAGTTTTTCCAGGTCCCTCGCCTGACAACGAGACCTATTGTTTCTGACAAAAGTGAAAAAGGAATTCTCGTCTGGAACCGGTTTTAAGTAGTCGATATTTAGCAGTCTGGGAATCGAAACTGTCACATAATCTCGACTTTGCACTGATCTATCTTCTGTACGTAATGAAAATCCCCTGTCTCTTATCTCAGCAGCAATGCGTGTGAGGGAGTTTCTGGGTAATTCAACTAAGATAAGCGGATAGAAGACTTCGGGGTGATTCGCTTTGAAGTATGCCAACCAATAAGAGATCATTGCATAACTTAGACTGTGAGACTTGTTGAATGCATATCCAGCGAAGTCCATAAGGAAGGACAGCAGTTTCTCTCTTCTTTCAGGAGTGAGTTTGCTGTACCCTGGTGAAGCCCTGAACAAGCTATTCACAACCTCTTTGTCTTTCTTGGAAAGAGCTCTTCTCAAAAGCTCTCCATCGTCTGCTTCAAGAGAAAGCAAACTGGAAGCGATTTTGAGAACCTGTTCCTGATAAACTAGAAGACCACCGGTCTCCGCAAGCACTGGAACCTTTCTTTTAATTCTTTCCAGATCAGAGGGATTTCTGGATAGTCTGAGGAAGCGTTCCGTGACTCCCGATTTGATTGGCCCAGGTCTATTGAGGGCGATCGATATCGACAAGTCTTTCAACGAGATAGGTTTGACTGATCTAACAACCTTCGTGGCGTACGGGGCCTCGAGCTGAAACACGCCGGCAGTGTAGCCTTTTTCCAGTATTTCGTACGTTCTAGCATCGTTCGTAGGAGAATGCCAGGGCTCCTTGCCCTTCGCCATCTTCTTAAGAAGCGAAAGGTTCCTGAGTCCCAGAAGATCGATCTTCTGCAAACCCATGATGCTGAGAGAATTCATATCCCATAGAGAGACAGGAAGATCACCGCTTGAATCGAGTGGAATCAATCCGGAAATAGGGTAATCAGACAGAATTAGGCCCGCTGCATGAATTGAAAAACCTGAGTACAGACCTACAATGCTTCTTGACATATCAAAGAGCTGTTTCATGTCAACATCCCCTTCAAACGCGTAGGGAAATCTTTGCCCTTCTTTGCTCCACTCGATTAGCCTCGATATTCTTTGACCATCAATACCGAGCTTTCTGCCAATTTCCCGAGCCGCCCCCTTGAATCCGTAAGTAGATGCCGTCCTAATGAGGCATAGATGATCGCTTCCAAAGTGGTCTTTCAAACTCCTTAGAAGTGCTTGCCTCGATTCATCATCAACGTCAAGATCAATATCTGGTGGATCTTCGCGCTTCAAACTCAAGAACCTTTCAAAAAAGAGTTCTTCTTCAACGGGATCAATACGTGTTATCCCAAGCAGATAACTTACAAGTGAACCAACGGCCGATCCCCTTCCAGGGCCAATCCAACAACCACCGGTCTTTGCTATCTCAACGATCTTTGAGACAGTCATGAAATAATCTTGAATTCCCTTTGCCAGAATCACCGAAAGTTCCCTTTCAAGTCTTATAGCGTAACTAGCACCAAGTTTCTTTGATCCGATTATTTTCTCGAGCAACGCGGAGAAATCCTCAGGCTTTGATCTAACCGGAAAAACGTGATTCAGCTTCCGTATAGCAAACTCCTGAGGTAATTCAGAAAGGAGTTTGCCAAGGTCTTTCTCCATATCCAGATAGCGTCTTTCATCCGGCAAAGAGTAGTCGGACGTTTCGAGGACATCCCCCAAGGATGTGTATGTTCTGAACCTTTCGCTATTTTGATCAAGATAACGGCACTCCCAGATTGGGTTCTTTGACGAGGGATCCAGATTGCGAGGTTTTCCCAAAACATGCACCAAGTCATCGGATTCGATAATCTCGCTTTTCATAAGTTCTCTGAACCCTGTTTCGCTTCTGGCAATCCAATAATCATTTCCTTTGTGTAAACCCGGTACAGTTACTATACCTGCTCGGGAAAGCGCTGTATGCCATTTCACAAAAGACGACAATGAAGAGTCGACTATGACACATCTTTCATATCCGTTTTTTTTCAACTCAGCAATCGTCTCGCCCAGCTCGAGGATAGAACCGAATAACTCGTACTTTGTGACTAGAAAAGCAGTCTTCATGCCTTCTTCTCCACCAATTCGCTTAGATTAACTATTGCTTCCTTCATGTCTTCAGGAAGTGTTGCCAAGAAAGTCATTCTTCTCCCGGAACGAGGGTGTAAGACGGTTAGTCTTAGTGCATGGAGCATCTGCCTTCTCACTCCAAATATCTCGTCATCTCTTGCCTTTCCGTAGACTGCATCACCCAGAAGAGGGAAGCCCTTTTCTTTCATATGAACTCTTATTTGATGAGTTCTGCCAGTTTTTGGACTCACAAGAACTAAAGAGGCAAGTTCAGAAAAGTTCCTTAGTGTCCGAAAATTCGTAAGAGATTCCTTACCGTTGCAATTTATTGACATCTTAAGTCTGTTTACGGGATGACGTGCAATGGAGTAATCTATCTTGCCAGATGCGGGTGTCTTACCCTTAACGAGAGCAAGATAATCTTTTGAGGTCAGCCTGTTCTTGAACTGTGAGGAGAGGGAGACATGAGCAAGATCATTCTTTGCAACGATTATTACGCCGCTAGTGTCTTTGTCAAGCCTGTGAACTATCCCGGGTCTTGTTACACCACCAATACCTTGAAGATCTCCGCAATGATAAAGCAAAGCGTTTACAAGTGTGCCGGTTTGCTTTCTTGGAAGAGGGTGAACAATAATACCTGGCTTTTTATTGACAACGATTATGTCTCTATCTTCGAATATTATGTCTAGAGGGATATCTTCTGGTTCTACTGATAGTATTTGGGGCTTGTCCGGCAGTTCGAAAGTTATTATTTCTCCGGACTTCACCTTGTACGCCGGCTTTCTAGCTCTTCCGTCAACAAAAACTTTAGACTCTATAATCTGCCGCTGCACAAAAGTACGTGAAATCCACGGAGGGGCTTTCTCAACTACTATCTTGTCAAGCCTCCAGCCGTCTTCACGCCTGGAGACTGTTATCTCTTGAAGCACTTTTCTCCCTTCGGTATACTGAAAGAGTTAGCAATGCTGCACCGAACACTATACACATGTCTGCGAAGTTGAAGATCGCGGGGAACCCTCTCAGCTCGAAGAAGTCAACTACATGGCCGAGTCTCAGTCTGTCCATCAGGTTATTTCCGAGCGCACCTCCAGCAATCAGACCAATGAAGAAGGACTCCCATTTTGACAACTTCGATGAGTTTGCATTAGAAAGGATCACAATCGTTACGACAATTGCAACAGCAATAAGAGCCAGAAGCCAAGGTTCTTGGTTCTTGAATAGACCGAACGCAACACCCGTATTTCTGACATATCTCAAGCCGAAGAAGTCGCCGACCAAATCTATTCGCTGAAAATACGTCATTTCATTCTCAACAAAGTACTTACTTACCTGATCAAGAATCAGAGCTAGCGTAATTCCTAGAAGAGAAAGCAATTGTTATCACTCCAAGTGTCTCCTAAACGGGCAGTTCATATCAGCCCATCTGATCGGCAAGCGCCTCCATTTCGGCTTCATCAATATCCGAGTTGTCATAAACCTCCTGAACATCATCGTTGTCCTCAAGAATGTCAAGGAGCTTAAAAAGCTTACTCGCTTCTGAACCCTCAACCTTCAGACTATTGCTTGGTATATAGCTCATCTCGTAAGAAAGAGAATACCCGTTTTCTTCGAGCGCCGTTTTGACATCAGATACCGAATCAGGAAAGGTTATAATCTCTATTGGATCGGTGTCGTCTTTTATGTCCTCGGCTCCTGCCTCGATTGCAAGAAGCTGGAACTCATCAAGGTCGGAAATCTGCTCTTTAGAGACAGTAATGATTCCCTTTCTTTCAAACATCCAACTAACCGCGCCACTCTCTGCCATAGAGCCACCGTACTTCGAAAGGGTATGCCTGATCTCTTGAGCGGTCCTATTCTTGTTATCAGTAAGACATCTTATAAGAAGTGCTACCCCTCCAGGAGCATACCCTTCATAAAGAGCTTCGGAGAACGTTTGCCCCTCAAGTTCTCCGGCGCCTTTCTTGATTGCCTTCTCCATTGTGTCTTTAGGCATATTCGCGCCTCTAGCCCTTTCTATAGCAGCCCTCAGAGAAGTGTTCGTATTAGGATCTGATCCTCCTTCCCTTGCCGCAACCATTAGTTCTCTGATGATTTTCGTGAAAACCTTGGATCTCTTGGCATCCTGAGCGCCTTTCCTGTGCTTGATATTCGCCCACTTATTGTGACCAGACATTTCGAATCCCTCCTATTTCATCCAGAATATCTGAAGTTCGCTTCCCTTTTACGAGAGCTTCCTCCACAAAAACAAACACCCCTTCGTAAGAAGCGGTACCATCTTTCGAAAAAATCTTGAGTATTTCCTCCGCTGAAACCATTGAGTCTATTGGCTGGGAATATTTTACCATATAGACGGTTCTCAAGGGAGTCACTGTGAGGTCCTTAAATACATCTCCTGCTCTGAATTCTTTGTAACCTCCCTTAGTCTTCTTAGAAACTTTGAGCTCGCTGTCATATGAATCTGGAATATAGCGCTCTTTCGGAAGTGTAAGCGATAATCTGTAGGAATCAATCAGATTATCTATTCTTGTGTAATTCGAAGGAATATACCATGCTTTCTGAGCCTTTAAAGTGAAACAAGAGGAAAAGTTTAGGGCTTTCACTGGGTCAGAGACTTCTGTCTCTGTCTCGAGGAAAACATAATGCGCAAAACTTGCCACACCTGTTGGAACTGCCTGAGAGTAACCTATTTTGACCCGAGGGTGGAATCCCTGAGTGTAAGTAACGGGCAATTTCGATCTTCTGATTGTCCTTTCTATTGCCGTAACCGTCTCCTGATGCGAAAGAAATCTTAGAAGACCTCCACAGCAGAAGCGAATTACCAATCTCTTCTTAATCAATCAAACCTCCGAAGGCACATGATGCATATCAGACCCTTTGTCCCATGGGCCCTGTGCAGTTATAATTGTATTCGATTAACCTTAAGTTTTCAACGATACAAGATGCCAAGAGGTGTGGGGAATGGCATGGATGATAATGTCGGATTCTCATGACAACATTACAAGAATTTCCGAGGCTGTACGCGTGGCAATAGACCGCGAGGTAGATGTTCTTATTCACTGCGGAGATCTTATTTCGCCGTTTGCTGCAGAAGAGCTGTTGAGGTTCAGCGGGGAGCTTCACGTAGTAGTTGGAAATAACGACGGAGAGTTGATTGGCTTAAAAAGGGTGCTTGGTGATTCATTAGTGAAGGGCCCCAATGAAACCGAGATCCAGGGTTATCGCGTGGTTGTGATGCATGAACCTTTTGGGCTTAAAGATACTGTTAGAGCAGATTTCTTGCTTTACGGGCATACTCATAATCTTGACATAAGACTTGATTCCAAACCAGTTATAATCAATCCTGGGGAATGCTGCGGCTACCTCACAGGAAGACCAACAGTGGTAATAATCGAACCGGAAAGCCTGAAGTATGAGCTAATAGAACTCCAGTAATCACAGCCTTTAATATAACATCACTTTAACCCCGAACAGCAGGCAGATACGTATAATTGGACAGCAAAAACACAGGTTGCGACTGAATGGAGGTAATTACCGGTGGAAAAGAATTTCGTTAAGAAGGAAAAGAATGTTGAGACATTTCTCTTTTCCTTTGATTCAGAAGAAGTAAGGCAGGCAGAGAAGGATGTAGCCAAATATGTGAACCAACAATATTCAATACCAGGATTCAGAAAGGGAAAGGTACCGCTGAACATAGTGAGGAACTTTTTGGCAGAGAGCTTTGAAGAAATGGTCCTCGAAGTCCTTTCAGACAAGATTGAAGATGCGATCAAGGATGAGAATCTTCTTATACCTGCAGTGATAAACGATCAAAAGATGGAGGGAGAGGGAGCAACCATCGAAGTCATGCTTCACAGAGATCCGGAGATCAAGATTCTCGATTATGCAAACCTCGAGCTGAAAATACCAAAGAAAGACGAAGTTGTTCTAAATTATGTGAACAACAGACTGGAAGAACTTAGGAATGAGCACGCAATTGTAGAACCTAAGGAAGGCCCAGTCGAGAATGGAGACATAATCAAAATCGAGTATACTATTGAAAAAGACGGAAAGAAGATAGCTGACAAGAAGGTCCAGGAGCTGAATATCACCCCAGAAGACGATAGACCTATAGTGAAAAATGTGATCGGAAAGAAAAAGGAAGAATCGGTGGAGTTTACGAGAACATTTGAAGACTCTGATAACGAGTACTTCTATTCTGTAAGAATTTTGGAAGTGCTTAAGAAGAACCCTCTGGATCTAGATGACGAATTTGCGAAGACAGTGAATGCTGAAGCAAACTCTCTTGAGGAACTCAGAGAAATCGTTGAAAAGGAGGGAATGGAGTCTTTCATCAATTGGCAGAAAGACTTCCTCAGGCAACAGGCAATGGATAAGATCAACGACCTCGTAGAGATAGAGATCTCAGATTCGACACTTGATTATTTCGTTCAGAGAACAATAGAGAATTCGAAAAAGGATAAGAGTTATGAGAACTACTTGAATCAAGCCGGAAGCGAAGATAAGCTTGTCGAAAACTTCAGAAAGGGTGTATTCGATGAGATAAAGAAGACGAGGTTCATTCATGAGATAGCATCCAAAGAAGGGTTTGAGGCAGAAGAAGAGGAAATTGAAGCCATTGCTGAAGAGATGGCTCCTTATTGGGGGATTTCTGCCGACAGAGCAAGAGAAATGGTGAGCACTCGTGAAGACGTTAGAAGTGATATCGTTTCCACGATCATCAGAAACAAGGTTCTGGATGCTGTTGTAGAAAAGGCTTCTATTAGTGAAATGGAACCCCAATCTGAAGAAGAGCAACAGGAGGCCGTTGATTTGCACGAGGACTCCTCTCAAGATTAGCATGCTCAAGTTTTTCTTAAGTGAAATACGTCCTGAAGTCAAAGCCTTTCGAAAACTGGAAACAGGGGGTTTACATGAAGAAGAAAGTAGTTCTGATATCGGTAGCTGTTGTTTCCGTAGTTGCGTTGTTTTTTCTTTTGAAAGCGGTATTCAGCGGGGAGTTAATACTTAATCCAGTAATAGTCGAGAATCTCGGCCCCTTTTCAATCAGATGGTACGGAGTGATGATCGCGGCAGGGATCATCGTTGCTTACCTTATAGGAAGACACCAGGGTCTCAAAGAAGGAATAGAGGAAGACTACATGATAGAAGCAGTCTTTATCGGGATTATTTTCGGAGTTTTGGGCGCAAGAGTCTACTACGTGGCGTTCAATTTCGATCTCTACAGGGGCGACTTCTGGAGTATCTTGAGAACATGGGATGGTGGTCTTGCCATCCACGGAGCTTTCTTTGCAGCTCTGATTGTGGTTTTTTTGTATGTCACTTTAAGAAAAAAGGCTAAGCTATCCTTTCTGCAGGCGACGGATATCTTCACTGCCGTTTTGCCACTGGCTCAGGCTATCGGACGTTGGGGAAACTTCTTCAATTATGAAGCTTACGGCGCACCTACCGAGCTCCCATGGAAGATGTTTGTTCCGTTAAGATACCGGATGCCAGGGTATTCTGGAGATGAGTTTTTCCATCCGACTTTTCTTTACGAGAGCCTCGCAAATGTCGCCATCTTTTCCTTTCTTTATTGGTATCTTGGTAAGAGGAAGAACTACGGTGAAGTCACTGCGCTGTACATGATCTTTTATTCTATCGTTAGATTCTTTATTGAAGGACTGAGACTCGACAGCCTTTACATAGGTCAAACAGACATAAGAACGGCCAAGGTAGTTTCAGTTGCTTTGCTGTTTGCTGGAGTCATTCTGCTCATTGTCTCTCGTTATAAAGGGAGACCAGTGAAAACAGCTTCCTAAATGCATCGGATCTGTGTGAAAGTTCATTTTTGACTGAATCGCCTAGGATACCAAATGTTTCGGAGAAACCAGAAGGGATAAATATCGGATCGTAGCCAAAACCATCTTCTCCCGAAATCTCTAGGGCAATGGAACCTTCAACCTTGCCTTCTACACCAAGCAACATCTCTCTTGAAGGATCATAGAAGAGGGCTGCACAGATGAATCTGGCAGTCCTTTCTTCTTTGCCTTTCATTCGGTTCAGAATTGCCTCCATCTTTCGTGGATAATCTCTACCCTCCATGAATCTGGCTGAGCTAATCCCGGGAAAGCCTCCCAAAGAATCAATTACTAGGCCCGAATCATCTGCAAGCAAAGGGACACCCAATTCCTTGTATGCTTCGATCTTCTTAAGAGAATTACCCATGAAGGTCTCCGCATTCTCTATAACCTCTCTAACCGTTACAATAGTTGCAATAGAATCAATCACGATATTCTCCGGCGAAAGTAACCGCACCTCCCTAAGCTTGTTCTCATTTGAAGTCACAAGATACAGCTTCACCGTCTAATCTCCCTAATCCTTTCTACAACAATCGATGGATCTTTCGCTCTAAATACGGCTGCCCCCATAACAAGAATGTCCGCTCCCAGATCAACCAAATCCTTCGCGTTTCCCAGACTCACGCCCCCATCTACTGCAATAACGAATGAGAAACCTTTTTCAGAACGAATTCGGTCGAGAGCTCCGATCTTTGCGGCAGCTTCGGGAATGAATTTCTGGCCTGTATAGCCCGGGTTGACTGTCATAACCAGAATACCATCCACAAAGGGAAACACTTCTTCGAGCGAAGAAACAGGCGTTGAAGGGTTCAGCACAACGAATGCGTTAGCCCCATTCTCCCTTATCTCTCCAAGCAGTCTGTGAAGATGATAGTTTCCCTCGACATGTACGTGGAGGTTTTTGGCACCGAGTAATGCGTAATCCTTAACATACTTTGAGGGCTCCTCTATCATCAAATGTACATCCAATGGAGGATGATCAAGTCTTCCAAGTGCCTCCATAATAGGCACTCCGAAAGTAATATTGGGGACAAACATTCCATCCATAACATCTATGTGAAGAAAATCTGCTTCGCGTACTTTTTTTACTTCGCAGGCCAGATTTGTAAGATCTGCAGCTAGAATAGAGGGAGATATCTTAGCCATGTTTTCTTCCTCCCTTCTCTCTTTCTCTTTCCTTCAGTTCATTATACATATTCAGGTAACTGTTGTAGCGACTCTTATGAATACTCCCAGCTTCGACCAGCTCCTTGACATAACAACCGGGCTCATCAATATGATTGCAATCGGAAAATGCGCACATTTCATTTTCCTGAGTAATCTCCAAGAAATAGCTCTTTAGGTTTTCCGGAGTTATCTCGGGCATTTCAAGATTAGCAAAACCCGGAGTGTCAGCAATCAGTCCTCCAAATTCGAATTGAAGCAGTTCAACATACGATGTTGTGTGTCTCCCTCTCTCAAGACCTCGAGATATTTCTGACACCCTCAACTTTAGACCGGGATTCAACGTGTTAAGCAAACTGCTCTTACCAACGCCAGACATTCCCGCCATAACGCTTACCTTACCCTTCAGAATCTCTCGTAACCTATCAATGTTGATCTGCTCTTTTGAAGAGACGTGGCAGATATCGTAGTATTCTCCATAGATTTCACAGAAACTCTCTATTTCGTCTCCGTGCAGCAGATCGACTTTGTTTACAACTATTACTACCGGAAGTTTTGCGAACTCTGCCAGAACTAGAAAACGGTCAGTAACTGTATTCTGAACAGCCGGTTCCTTCAACGATAGTACAAGAAGTATCTGCTCAATATTGGAGATTCGCGGTCTTAATAGTTCAGTCTCTCTGGGAAGAATGTTCTCTATTCGACCCTGACCGTTGCCGCTCAATGTATACTCAACCCTATCTCCTACAATAGGTCTTATCCCCTGCATTCTAAAACGCCCAGGCATGGTGCAAACAAGTCTTCCTCCTGTTTCGCTATCGACTACTTCCATATTTCTGCTTCCGAATCTAACGACTACTCCTTTTCTTCTATCCAAGCCCTACCTCCTTCTTTGCCTGAGCTGACCGCAAGCTGCATCGATATCATTTCCCTTTTCATGCCTCAGGGCACTTTCAAACCCTGCTTTTCTTAGAGTTTCAACAAAAGAAACTACTACATTTTCTGAAGGTTTGTCGTAGATCTTATTGACGGGATTCACCGGAATTATGTTTATGAATGACTTCAACCCTCGTAGATATTCCACAAGGCGCTGCGCCTCTTCTTTGGAATCATTCACTCCCTTTATCATTGCATATTCAACGGTTATCCTGTTACCGGTGATGTGCTGATAGTATTCTAGAGCCTCTCTAAGAGTTGATAACGGGTACTTCCTGTTAACAGGCATCAACTTGCTCCTTAGTTCGTCTCTTGCACTATGAAGCGATACTGACAGTCTAACATCCATTTTCGAATCGGCCAACTTCCTTATCGATTCTGGAATACCGGATGTTGATATAGTGAATCGCCGCGTTCCAAGGTCTCTCCCTACGGGGTCGTGGAGAATGCTTATCGCTTTAAATACATTGTCCTCATTCAGAAAAGGCTCTCCCATACCCATGAAAACTATGTTGTCAACAGGTTTATCACTGATCTTTTCCATGAATACAACCTGGCCGACAATTTCGCCTGCGGACAGGTCTCGAGCGAAACCTCCGGCTCCCGTAGCACAGAAGGAGCAGTTCAGCGCACAACCAACCTGTGAAGAGATGCAGAACGTAGTATGAGTTGGATGCCTCAGAAGCACTGATTCGATGTGATTGCGATCTTCCAGCTTCCACAAGAACTTCTCAGTGCCATCACCGGCCACCTGTCTTTCCTCCATTTCCATAACCGGAAAGGGAAGAAGCCCGAAGAGTCTTTCCCGAAGACTAATGGGAAGATTTGTCATCTCCGAATAGTCCACCGCCTTCTTCCTGTAAATCCAGTCAAAGATCTGCTTTGCTCGAAATGTTGCTTCTTCTAAGGAAAGCATTTCCTCTCTTAGTTCGTCCAAACTAAAAGAAAGTACGTCCTTCACTTCTTCCTCCTAAGTCTTGCCACATAACACACAAGGGGAGCTTTCCATGGCTGCAACCAGTACCCTCTTCCATCGAATCTGGCAACTATATTCCTTTCCGAGAAGAAGTGGCCCATTTTGCTTGATTCGAATTCACCGAGAACCCCAATAGCCATATCATTTTCTTCTCTGGTGATCGCCTGACTATAGTAGATGAAATCGTTATGTTCTTTTGAGAAGCTCTTCAGAAGAGTCTTGGCCTTATGGGACGCAATATCAAGCGAGTCCCGAGTCAACGTATGAAGAAGCCACGGCATTGCGTTGATTCTGCCGGTTAGGCTGCCACTGTGCTTGACCACAGGAACTCCCACTTCTGTAAGTATATACTCGACCTCATCCAGAGTCTCTAGGTTCTCAATTGAGCTTCCCTTCTGAAAGACAGTGCAAAGCTCAGAATACTCACTCTTGTCAAAGATGAAACCCTTCTCTATCAGCTCATCCTCTTTGCCTGAAGCCAGGACTGTTTGAGTCGGAGGTGTCTGATTGTACTCGAGAAGCTCATCGACATCGTCTATCCATTCTACTTCTCTCCAGTATTCTACTAGCCACTCAGGATGGGAGTAAAAAACATTCAGCGGCTGATTATTCGAATAGCCGGTATCGGAAATCTTTCTCAAAACTGCGTTGACAAGGTCCCTGAACTCCCTTACTCCCACCAAATTCACAGAAGAATTTACAGCAGCATATTCAGGTACGGTATCCAGAAACATGATTTGAAATATACCAATCCTCAAGGCGTTCCTTACTGCCACAGGAAGTTTGCTGGGTTTTCTCAGAAACCGCGAGAGCTCGTAGTCTATTCGAATCCTCTTTCTAAGAACTCCGTAGATCAGGTTCACACAAAAGGACCTATCACTCGAAGAAAGGGTGGAGAGTGCCATCTCCACCTTCTTAAAAGAAATATACCCGTTAGTATCAAAAAAGGATAGTGTCTGGAGGGCTATGGAACGTGCCCCCTGCATTAATCTCTTCCTGATCCAGATAGGATAAGCATTCTCAACAACTGAAAAATAGCAGTGGCCGCAGAAGCCACATACGTCATTGCAGCAGCTCCCAGAACAGAACTCACGCCTTTAAGCTCATTCGAAGGCATCCCCATGGACGAAAGCAGCTTCTTTGCTCTTGAACTTGCGTTGAACTCCACCGGCAACGTAACCAGTGTAAAGAACACGAACGCAGAGAATACAACTATCCCAATTCTTATCAGGATCTGAGAAACCATGAGGAGACCTATGATGAAAATTATCCAGGAAAGAGAAGAACCTAACTGGGCAACAGGAACAACAGCATTTCGGACAACAAGAGGTGCATACTTTTCTTTGTCCTGAATTGCATGGCCTATTTCGTGCGCAACCACACCCAGCGCAGCTATCGATGTGCTGTTGTGGGTAGTATCAGACAGACGCACCACCTTTTTCCTCGGATCAAAGTGATCGGTAAGATTGCCTCTGATTCTCTCTATCTTGACGTCATGTAGACCGGCGTTGTCCAATAGCTGCCTAGCAAGCTGAGTGCCGTTGAATCCAAAGCTCGACTTGATCTTCGAATACTGTGAAAAGCGAGAACTGACGGTGAACTGGGCGTAAGCTGCCAGGATGATTGCAGGAATAAGTATGATGAATGTTGGATCCCAAAACAACTCAACCACCTCCTTACTCAATTATATAACCAGTGTATCGGGTGGTCAACGTAACACAATCTCTACCTGGATTCATAATTGACTCGCAAGCCGCAGCTCTGAAGAGTGACAGTGATCTTGATGCTTCTTAACCTGAGACGTGAATGAAGATCTTCACTCGAACTTCCAGTTCAAGCTTCTTTGGCGAATCGAGAAAACTCAGTAGAATCTCAGTTGCTTCAAGGAGCTGAAAGAAAAGCAGGCTCACGTTCAACTAAGACACTCACCAAGGAAGTACGCAGAGTTATCGATCAGTCTTCAGGCCATGACCGGAGAAGACTGAAACAATCAAATCGTGAGAACTACTAGACGTGACATACTTCTTAAGGCCTGCAATCGTTGCTGCCGCAGTTGGTTCAATAAAGAACCCACGTCCTGCCATTTCGATTCCCGCCTCAACAATCTCGTCTTCAGCAACACCAATAAATGTTCCATTGCTTCTGGTAACGGCCTTTAGTATTTGCGCTCCCCTAACTGGCCTTTCAATTGCGATTCCTTCAGCAATGGTCTTCTCGATCTTCAGGGGCAACGGCAGATCAGACTTCTTATTGAACGCTTGCAAAAGAGGAGAGCAATTCTTCGATTGAACCGCAATGATTTTTGGAACTCTGTTGACTACGCCTTCAGAACGCAATTCGTCAAATCCTATAGCCACTCCGAGGAGAAGTGTCCCATTGCCCACGGGAACGACTACTGCATCTGGACTCTTCCAACCAAGCTGCTCGCATACTTCGAAGGCAAATGTCTTTGTTCCGTGAAGAAAGAATGGATTGTATACATGGCTAGCATAGAACTCCATACTTGCAGTTTCGAGAATCTCCCTCGCCACATCATCTCTAGACCCCTTGACCAACTTCACTCTCGAATTGTAGGCCGCGATCTGGTTCAACTTGCTCTGAGATGTGCTATCGGGGACGAATATCTCACAACGCATACCAGCTCTGGACGCATAAGCAGCGATTGAGCAACCAGCATTACCCGACGAATCTTCGACTACCGATTTCACTGAATGTTCGCGCGCATAGCTTATAAGAACACTTGCTCCCCTATCCTTGAATGAGCCCGTCGGAAACAGTGTGTCATTCTTGATAAAAACGCTTCTTCCTCCAATTACCTCTTCGACTAACGCAGTGCACCCTTCCGACATAGAGACAATAGAGCAATCAAACTCGACTGGTAAAGCTTCACGATAGCGCCACATATTGTGAGAGCGTTTCTCAATCTCATGCACTGGAAACCGAGCTCTAAAATCCAGATCGAATGTCCCTCCGCATGAGCACCTGAATTGCCTCGTATCTGCAGGATACCTCCGGCCGCACTTAGAACAGAGAAAGTGACTCATTTTCCGCCGCTCATAGCAGACGAAAAGAAACATGAACCAACAGCTACGACCAGAGTATTAATCGCCGTCTTCCTCACAACAATACCTCCATCTGTTAACTGCTTCTTTCTCTGCCATCGAAGCTTGTTGAAAATATCGTTGGAAGATCGAAGTCTCTCTTCGCTACTTTGATACCCCAAATCTGAGTATAAGCCTTTCTTCCCATCACAAGTCCTTTGTTCATGTCCGCTTCAAGTTTCTTCATTCCCTCTCTGAAACCTCTTTCGGATAACAATCTCAATGCCGAATAGGCCTTGCTTCTGTATTGGTCATAGTGCTGCTTCTTGAACTCAAAGGTGGTCTTCACTTTTGTAGTATAGATGCCTTCGAATCCAGCCTTCTTCATAGCCGACATTATAGCTGAGTTTCCAGGATATCTTTCCCTGTCTATCTCCAATGTCTCAGGGAAATACTGAGTCAAAGTTCTCTCTCCTATGTCCTGGCATGAATCAGTTACCGTGAGAACACTTCCATCGATTTGCATTACTCTGTAGCTCTCCATGAAGAGGTTTTCAAGATCGGAAATGTAGTGGACAAGATTTATGTTAAAAACAAAATCAAACTGAGAATCCTCGTAAGGAAAAGCTTTATTGGCATCAGCTACTTTCAGATCGACGGTGTGATTCTTCTTTTCGGCCTCGGAAATCATTGATGGACTAATATCGAATCCAAAACCATCCGCATAGAGTAGTTCTGATAGGACGCTCACGTAATCAGCAGTCCCACATCCGGCTTCCAGTATTCTGTCGGCGTAGTGCACTCTGTTGAAAATGTGCTCCACCAACTTCTCGTTGGGATATCTGTGCTGAGAGTATATTGTGGCAAACTCATTGAAGTCAAAGCCCTTTCTCGAATTCATATAACCTCACCTCTTGAATAGTCTAACAAATGAGTTTGACAAAGCAGCGCGAATATCCGCAGTCTGTTTCACTTGTAAACTGCTATGTTAAATTATATCGATAGTGAACCGGCAAGTTTGTGTATATTTGTGTATAAGTGTATAATGTGAACAAAATGACAATTTGCGGAGGCCTTTGATGACTCTAAAGAACGTCCTTAGAATTCTTGGAGCATACGCGTGGAGTTTTGGGGAGACTCTAATCGACAAACCAACTTTAAACAAGTCCATGCTGTCAACCAACATAAAGTTCTATAACACACTTAAATGGATCAATATACTTTCCTCGTTTCTACTTTTCGTACCGGTATTTGGATCTCTTGGCAATTTCCATCTACCTCATATGCTAGGTTACCTCATCATGGCGTTTTTGGGCTACTCTACCTGGATATTCCAGGGTATTACAGGAGTTCCGATTTACGAGGAGACGCGGTTTCTCATATTGATGCACCTCACTCTTCATAGTTTCTTTGGCTTGTGGCGTGAATTCTACAACAAATTCGCCCTTTTCGACGATTTCCTTCACATTTTCGGTGGATTCTGGGGGGCTTTTTTTCTTTTTCCGTTTATTTTCGGCTCGGCGATCGCCTGGTCGAACCTTCCCCAAAAGGCAGTTAGGTGGAAGGTCTGGCTCTCCGGAATATCAATTGTGAATATGATAGGTGTATTTTGGGAAATAGGTGAGTTCATTTCCGACAAGATCTTTGGCGGTTATCCCGGTTACCGTATGGCTCAGGAAAATAGTCTCGACGACACAATGCTTGATCTCATATATAACAATATCGGCGCAACGATCGGAATACTGGTCTTCTGGTGGTACCTAAAAAGGTCGAAGGACATAAACACATTCGTGAAGGATATGGGAAAGAAGCTTGGAGAGTTTTTCAGGGAAGAGAGTACGATTCTAGGTCCCTAAGACAAGCTCAATTTCGATAGCAAGAACACCAAATCTCCGTTCGTCGTTATCTGAAAATATAGATCTGATTCTCTTCGGTAAGCTATCAACACCCTCGCCTGGTCTTTCAACGTCATACGAATCAAACAATTTTTCAAAAGTCGCAAATGATCTTACCCCCAAGGCCTGCACTTACAAAGTCTCTCCGCTACTGATTTTTGTAAAGACAATTACATCTCCGGCCGAAATCTTCTTTCTCTTATCATCGTTGAGTCTCACTTCAAAAGTCTTCCTGCTGGTCCTAATGAGTTCAAATGGTTCTTCGAGAAGTTTCATGGGGATCTTCACAGATCGCACTTCCTCTTATGGGTCAACAAACTTCTGAATCCCAGGTAAGTATGTATTATACTATAGTTAATTGCTCATTTGCCGTAATTCTTCTTGTGAGGTGCGCCGGTTTGAGGGATTCATGGGAATACTATAACGAAATTGCAGGTAGATATGATTGTTTGTACGAAGAACCCTACTGGAGGCTTTTCCACGCCACTGTTGAAAGACTTCTGGCCGACCACGTAGAGACCTTGGGAGAGGTACTTGATATCGGTACTGGAACAGGAAGATGGGCATTGTATCTTGCAAAAGAAGGCCATAGAGTAACAGGAGTGGATCTCGCCGAAGAGATGTTGAAGGTCGCGTCCATGAAGGCCGAGATAGCCGAACTCAACGTGAGGTTTCTCAGGTCGAACGCAGATAACCTTCCATTTGAAGGGGAGAGTTTTGACTACGTTCTTGCAATGGGCGATCTTCTTTCTTATGTCAAAGACTCGACGAAAGTACTCAAAGAAGCGTGCAGGGTACTTAAGAAAGATGGGGTACTTATAGCTACCGTTGATAATGCTTGGGCCTTCTTGCAGGATTTCCTCTCAAGGGGAGAGTATTCAATGGCCAAAGCTCTCATTGAAGGTGGAGAGATCCCCATAGGAGATAGTTCACTCAGCAGAAAGGTCTTTGTGACCAGACCTTTCTTTCCGGGCGAAGTAGAATTTCGTCTGAGCGAGAATGGGTTCGATCTAATTGACACAGCATCGGTAGTTGCCTTCTATCCGTATGATGAGAGGGCACTGGCCTCAAGAATAAGCGCGGCGGTAGACTGGGAATACAAATACTGCGGAAACCGCGAGACTTTTGCCCGTTCCGAGCATCTCTTCTTTTGCGGGAGAAAGAGGTGAAGAATGGCAAAGAGACGAAGGACTTCCCCTGCGCTCGCTATCGGTCTTTTCCTGATAATGGCTGCGATAATCGGTTTCATATTCTCGCTAATTGCTATCAACAAAGTTGGACAGATGGAAGCCGAGCTTACTCAAATGCGCAAGCAGTATGATCAGGAGTTGCTGTCAATAGAAGATGATTTCAAGGCAAAGCTCGCAAGTGTTGAAAGACTTCTTGGATCGGGAGGGACACTGGAGCAGTATATAGTTGCAAAGAACTTTCTCTCGAACACAACGGTAGATCTGGAAGCCATAATCACAGAGGCTCAGAAAGCGAGCGATAGACCGTATTTCAGGGTTTTCGTAACGGGCACCAAAGATATCTGGGTTGGAATAAAAAAAGCTTCTACTGACTCTGGGTATTTCTTTCAGAAGAATTTCAAACCCGGCCTTTCTCAAGAGAAGTTCTACTACTTCAAGAATCCAGAGGTAGAGACCAAGTACACAATCATGGTCGGAAAAGACGCCTACCTAAGGACAGGTGCACCGGAATCAGTCTATCTCATTTTTTTCGGATTTGATTCGGGCAAGCTTGTTAGGATGCCCTCAGTCGAGATCACAAATCTTTCAAAGGACCTGAATCTGTATATACCCGGATCATGATCATTCAACTCTCGTTCAAGCCATTCTGAAGGAAGTCTTAGGCGAAGTGAAACAGCAAACGTTTTCCACGAAGAGCCCTTGAAACCACTCCAAACAAATGGAGAAGACCATCCGCAAATGACTAAGACTCAACCGCAGAGTCCTATTCAGTACGCAAAGCTTCCACAGGATCTTTGCTGGCAGCTATCCTTGAGGGTATCAACCCTCCAATAACTGTCAGCAGAATGGTTGCTCCACTGAGCCCCAAAAAATGAATCAGATCGGGGCAAGCCACATTGGCAAGACCCGTTAAACTTTCGATTACCGAATTCATCGCCGGCACCAGCAATGAGCCGATAGCTACTCCAATCACGCCCGAAAATGACCCTATAACGAAATTCTCTGCGTTGAATACAGCACCGATGTCCTTCTTCCTTGCTCCAAGTGCCCTGAGAATGCCTATCTCCTTTGTTCTCTCTGTCACAGAGATGAACGTTATGATTCCGACCATTATTAACGAGACTACCAGTGAAATCGCAGCAAACGAAAGGAGTACTAGTGTCGAGGCGTTCAACACACCGTCCAGCAATCTTGAAATTGTTGATGCGAGATCAATATAGACAGCTCTTTCATTTTCCACTTTGCCTTCGTTCCAGGCATCAAGATGCTGGAGAATCTTTTCCTTGGATTTGAAGTCCTTCGGATAAAGTACCACGGAAACCGGTGTCTCAAATGCTCCGAGCTTCTGAAGAGTATTCCTCTTTGTCACAGGCAATGAAATCCCCCCGACAAGACGGGCCGTGATATCGGGCGGGATAACCGAAAGAACGTTGAAGAGATCTGAAGCGAATTGCTCTCCAGTGAAAACATTGATGTAGAGATCCTTCTGAGTTCGTACTATTTCAGACTGCCGTGCATTCTCAATAAACATCTGAGCCAGTCGATCGGAATAAGTAATTCCTTCATCAAGAACCGAGAACTCAATGTGCTTCTTTGGCCTAATAATTCCTACAATCCTTAAAGTGATTCCATAGTCACCGTAGTACAGTTCAATCAGATCGCTCAAAGACGTCTTGGGAGAAAAACGCATTCCATTCCTCACGTAGAAGTCATCGTTGTAGATTGCCTTAATCTCGAGTCCAAGAATATCTCCAAAATCGATTCTCTCTCTTTCATAGTCAATTCCTATGGCCTGAAGGACCTCCTTAGACAACCTGTTGTTTCGGCCTACTATTAGCAGCAGATCAGTTGGCTCTACTGGAAGTGAGCCGGCTACCAGATCGAAATTGCTTTCCAGATACCCAGGGGTGTCGGGATCCCGGTTCTCCGGATATGCGGTGAAGTTCACCTGTGTTTGATCTACCGTCTTCGCCATATCTCCGAATCTCGCAACCAGATTCATGTTAACGTGCCGCGTGTAAGTGAACCCCGAAAGAAGCTTTGGATCTATGCTCTCAACGTAGTTCAAATACTCTTCGGACAGATCGTTGTTGTGAATCAAGATCTCATCGCTCGGATCATACGGATAGACGAACCGACCGTCATACTCTAGCAATTGGGGCTTCTGGGACTCAATGTCAATAGTTGTCTGACTAATCATTATTGGAAACGTAGATAGAGTCTGAGCTTCAAAACCCGATAGCTGTTTTCCAAAACCGCTTGAAAGCGAAAGAACAAGAAAAATTCCGATAATGCCAATGCTTGAAGCTAGAACCGTGAGTCCCGTTCGCCACTTTTTAGTGAGAATATTGGTTGCGGAAAGCTTGAGAGCAGTCGAGAAACCCATACTCGTCTTCTTAAGTTTGAGTTCTGACTTGGGATCATCTTCCGAGCATGGTCTTGTGTCTGAAACAATTCGACCATCCTGAAGCGCGATGATTCTGTCAGCAAAATCCTCTGCAATCTTTTCGTTATGAGTAACCATGATTACCAACTTGTCACTGGCTACTTCCTTTATTAGCCTAATCGTCCGTTCGCCAGTCAGAGAATCTAGAGATCCAGTAGGTTCGTCGGCCAGGATGATCTCAGGGTCGTTTGCCAGAGCCCTTGCAATAGCCACTCTCTGCATCTGCCCATTCGAGAGCTGACTTGGCTTCTTGTGAACCTGATCGTTCAAGCCTACTCTTTCAAGCAAACCGAGAGCCCTCTTCTTTCGCTCTGAAGACGACACTCCACCGAGAGTCATAGCCAACTCAACATTGTCAAGGATGGAAAGGTGAGGAATCAAGCCAAAACTCTGAAAAATGAACCCAACGCTTTTGTTTCTATATGAATCAAGTTCCCAATCCTTGAACTCCTTGGTTGATCTGCCTTCTACAACCAGATCACCCGAGTCACATCTATCTAAACCTCCAATAATATTCAGTAATGTAGTTTTGCCTGAACCGCTGGGACCGAGTATGGCAACGAACTCACTTTTTGGGAAACAAACTGAGACTTCACTCAGTGCTTCTTGTTTGAGTTCACCGGTTTCGTAGATTTTTGATACTTCCTTCAGCTGAAGCATTGAGAATCACCCTCTCAAAATGGAATCAACAGGCTATAGACCCATTATATTACTCATTAACCCAATCCAAGAAACTCTTTACCAAAGACCTGAAATTCTCGCTACCGGCTCCAGATATCTTCTTTTTTGCGAACCAAACTCCACCTTTGATGCATAAGCGAGAGCCGCTTCTAGGTCGCTTCCATACTGGTTTTTCCCACTGCAAACGAGAAGTCATCACAATCCGATAATGAGGCTGTTCTTTACTACCTCTAGATAGAAAGAGTCGTGTGGCATGAAATCTATCTTTGATGAGAGGCGAAAGATGAGAATACTCGCTTTGCTTATGTACGCAACAGCAGTTGTTTGCACAACTCTCGCTTTTTCGGGAAGTTTTGAGACGGCAAGAACCGAAGAAATCGACGGTGTTATCAGAGTATCTGATGGATTAGTCATGATCGGTCTTTCCAAGAAATACGATGAGCCATATATAGAGACTCTTGTTTTGAAGATCGATTTCTCGGGTGAAGTCTTGTGGGTAAAGGAGTACGGAACTCCCGGAGATGATATCGGCAGATGCCTAACCGTCACTGGCGAATGGCCTGTCGAGATTCAAGTTGATCCTGAAACTCCCATCAAGAACTTTCTTAGTCATGTTCAAAGAAAGAATAGCCAGACTTAGCGGCATCTCTACAAGAAAGCTTACGATACCTTCAACTTGAGCCTATTCAGAAGCTGAGACAACGGTTCTTATCTCTGACCGCCAAGATAGAAAACAGTCCCAGTCTCGACCTGCCACTTTGTCAATAGGAATCTTATTGTCAAATCTGCATTCAAAACCATCGGAACTCGCGAGAGACTCTTGTGACTCCCCCCACTGCCTCATAGGGCATTAAGAAATACGCGGTACCAGCTGTGTAACTCGCAGCTATAATCCCAAGAATGATCAAACAGGTATTTGCTCTTCCCTTTCTTCTAACATTCCCCTACTATCTTCTAGCATGGTCCAGTAACCAGGGATACAGCACCCAACTCATATGAAACGGAGAGCATCAGGAGTTGCATCTACTTCTCGGTTATTCACGGCCTTCAACAAAACGATCATCGAAATGGGGTTCCTGAATGATCCCTGAAAAAAGGAAAAGTAAGACCAATTCGCATACCTATTCTAAGAAAAACCGGATGGAAAAGTTTCGTGGCCTGCTAGCCAAAGGGTTACTCATGAAGGAGAGTAACCTCTTCAGGACGGATGAAGATCTATAGAACTCTTATGGCTACGATCGTTTCTAAAACAGTGTAAGGATCTTTGAAAGCAGCCATATCACAGCAAAGACCAAGAGCCCGACAAAAGCAAGGCTGAAGATAACACGCAGACCAAACAAAGCAAGCTTCACAGCAAGACCTAAAAAAACCAACCCTCCGAAAATCGCAAGAATCAGTATCGCTACATCCATGCCATTACCTCCATATCACCTAGAGTCTACTGTAGTGAGACCTTTCAATGTTGAACCCGGCTTCTATTACATCAATACAGGCAGCTACTACCTCTTTGTCATAGAGTATCCCCGAGTTCTTTATTATCTCTTCGATTGCTTCCCCAACATCTTTTGATGCCCTATATGGTCTGTGTGACACCATAACTTCCACCACATCGGCGACAGCCTCGATTTTGGATTCCAACGTGAGTTCAGATCCTGCGAGGCCTTCAGGATAAATGGTTCCGTTGACCCTCTCGTGATGATGCTTAACGATCTCGGCTATTGGACCTCCCAACTTCATTTCGCGAAGGATTTGATAACCTATCACTGGATGGCGTTTTATCAAAGACCACTCCAGATCGGTTAGCTTTCCGGGCTTAGATAGAATCTCAGCCGGAATAGAAACCTTTCCCACATCGTGAAGCAGACCGACGATTCGTACAGCTCTGACGGAATCTTCTCCAAGCCTCAGTCTCTCTGCTATTGCGGTTGCCAATCGACTAACATTCTCCTGGTAACCGGCAGTATAGGGATCTCTTACTTCTACTACTTTGCTAACCAACTCAACTGCTCCTTCTAGAGCAACGTTTACCTGTCTAAGAGCTTCCGCCAGCTTGCTCTTTGCGGCGAGAGCTTCTGTAATGTCCACAACAATCAGGATAAGCATTTCCAACCCAGGAGAACCTAGAGGCGAGGCAAAGATCTCAACATCTATGACAGTACCGCTTGCTTGTCTTTGTCGGGTAACCGCATGAAGCGTCTCTCCAGTGGCTAGTCTTCCTGCTTCTGCCAACGCCTTGCTATCCGTTGCGAGATCCCAAATGGAAAGCTTTTTCAGTTCGTCAATTGAGAACTCGTAAAACTCGCAGGCTGCAGCATTTGCATCGATAATGGCTCCCGTAGGTGGATCTAGAAGCAGCATAACCGCTCCGTTCATTCTGAAGAAGTCTCCATAACGCTGCTCGCGGTAATCAGCTCGTCTTCTTCATGTGCAAGCGTAAGAATATCCCCGACGGATGCAACAAATTGCTTCTCATCAGGAGTCCATTCTCTCTTTGTATTCATGTCACAAAAAAGAGAGCCGATAATACTACCCCTTTTCTTCAAAGGAATGTCGATCAATGATCGTACTCTGACTTCCTTAAGACTATCGATGAACGGACTAATTCCCTCAATCTCAAGATTTGACACACTCAGAATCCTGTCTTGTCTAATCAGATCTAGATATTCATTTGCATACTCTCTGTTCATTGCGCGGTGTTTCTCTGCATTGACTTTATCTTTCTTGGCATCAAAGCTGATTACAAGTTGAATTTCTCCGAGATCGGTCAGCATATACACCCCTACTCGATCAACCTGCAGAAAAGAACCCACAATCTCAACAGCTTTCTTCATGAATTCATCAAGCAAAGAATCCTTCCCACCTGCTGCTTTCGAAAGCTCCAAGAGATGACTGTGCGCTTCGTCCTTGAATTCCTAAAGTCTCATGGCTTCAGTTACGTCGTAACAAAGCATACAACCTCTCCTGAAGGTAGTCTATATATGTAATTCGTCCACCAGCCCTCGCTCTCTTCCATGTGATACTTCTCAGCTTCAACCTTCTCTGGTATACCAGTCTCCCAGACTCCCTTAAGCGCTTCATACAGTTTGGTTCTTTCGATACCTTGAAAGACGGCCTTCAATTCTCTGCCAGTGGGTTTCAAACCATCTTCTTTCCTCTCGCTACTTGGAGATTTGAAGTCTTTCAGGAAGAAAGTCTCGCCATCTACACTTGTTAGAATCAGAAGACCACCATCCATCTTCTCTATCAGTTCGCGATATCTGGCTTCGCTCTGAATGATCTGATCTTCTGTCTTTCTTATCCTCAGTGATGTCTCCAAAGATCAGTATTATCCCGGCAGTCTCCCCATCTTCCCTTGTTATGGGTGCTGCCGAATCAGCGATTGAATAAATCTTCCCATTCTTGGATCTTAGTCCTGTGTGATTTACCAACCCTATTTTCTTACCTGTTTTCAGAACGAACTCCACGGGAATCTCGGCAGGTTCTCCAGTATCTTCACCGAAGATATCCATGACCTCTCCAACCCTCTTGCCGACTATCTTGTCTTCATTCAGACCGATTAGGTCACATGCAACCTCATTTGCAAATGTCACTATTCCGAACTCGTCTGTCGAAAGGACAGCATCTCCTATACTTGAAAGCGTAACTCTATAACGTTCTTCGCTTTCACGAAGAGCTCTCATCGATTCTATTCTTTGAAGAATCTTCCCGAGTCGTTCCGCCAACGAAAGTACGATCTGACCCTCTTCATAAAGAAAAGCTATCTCTCCCTCTCCGCGATAGAATTCAGAGATGCTTCCAACCTCTTTTCCTCTCATCCTTATTGGTTCGCGAATGAAACGTTCGCTCTTCATGAAGACCTCTGATACGAAGACCCTATCTCTAAGAGAATCGCCGCACAAGTATTTTCTGGTTCAAGAAATGCGTCGGGTAACATCCTTAGAAGTCCCTTCAGTATTTGCTCGGGTGAATCCTCTGCTTCATTCACAAGTCGCGAGAAGTTGTGTAGGAGACTCAGTTCTTTCTTCCTCTCTCTTAACTGCGCTTCGACACTAAGCTTTTCACTCATAGTCTACCATTCCCTGCTAGCCATTGCCCGGTCCCCCGGTTACTCGATTTCCTCCGCGCCCCTTTGATGTATACAGATTCCTGTCCGCCCTCTTAATCATATCTTCGAGTTCGTTTTCGTGTCCTTCCAGAGAGGCTGTTCCAAGGCTTGCTTTCACATCGATAGGCGTACCGTTGAAAACGATTTCCGATTCTTCAAGTGAATGACATATCCTAAGCGCTGCCTCTTCTGTTCTTTGCGCATCCGTCATCGGCAAGAGAACAATGAATTCGTCGCCGCCGTATCTACCGAAAATGTCGGCTGCCCGAAGAATCCTGTTGCAAATCTGCGCCACTCTCTTCAAAACAAAGTCTCCTGCTAAATGACCGAGGTTGTCATTCAATTTCTTGAAATTATCTATATCGAACATTATGAGCCCCATATCTGTTCCGTATCGCTTAGATTTTTCGATTTCTCTCTCTCCAAGCTCGAACAACCCACGCCTATTATAAATACCGGTGAGGTAGTCCCTTATTGAGAGCTCTCTTACCTTTTCATGGAGTCGAGCGTTGTTTATCCCTATCGCGGCAATATCTGCAAAGGCCTTCAAGGCCTCCAGATGACGGATCTTGAAGGCCTCCGCTTCCTCACTGTCCACTGCAATCATCCCGATTGGCTCATCTTCAATAATCAGAGGTACACCCATCCACGATTTGATGAAGAAGAAATCCGGTTTGTTGAACTGCGGGTATTTCTTCTGAGCGTCAGCAGCAAGAACTATCAGTTTGTTCTTCACTACGTCGAAACCTGGACTTCCCTCCTCCATAGTGAATCTTGTACCAACAAAACAGTCTCTGCCCGGCCAGCTGCCTCCTACTATGAGAAGCTCGTCCCCTTCGACAAGTTCAACTGCGGCGCTGTAAAACGGAATAACTTGCCTAAGACCTTCAACGATAGATTCAATTACTGTCCTCATGTTCAAGTCCCTTGTAATCGCCTCTGTTGCCTTTCTTAAGGACTCTGAGGTGATGTGATTCCTCTTTGTGATAACAAGGTTCTTAATTTTGCTAAGTGAGAGCGATATCGTTGTGCCGACCAATCTGTAAAGGTCTATGCTTTCCTCTGTGAGACCAGTTACTCTTTCTGTAAGACTCTCAAAAGTTCCTACAATTTCATCGTTTGACTCAAGAGCTATACAGACGTATCTTGACTCCTTCCCTTCAACTATCAGATTATCTACGAAGATGTGGTTGCTGATAAGCTTACCGAACACTCTTTCGTCCGTTCTCACGTTTGTCGGAAAGACTTCGGTGTCTCCTCGTGAAACCTCGAGATCAAAGGGCTCTTCTTCGCTAAAGGTAATCCGACAACCTACAACTCCCTTTTCTTCGTAGGCTCGGTTTGCAATCTTAGAGGCAGCTTCCTGAAGGTTATCTCCGCTCAAAACGAGAACGTACAAGTCGTTCATGAAAAGCATCATACTGTCTCTTGCTTTCAGCTCCGCTTGAAACTTCATCTCGTCCGTAACTTCTCTTGACGACATGGTCCAACCTGCGATGTTTTCCCCCTCGAACAACGGGCTTACTGCCGTCTCCATCCAAATTACCTGACCACTCTTCGTTCTTGCTCTGTACCTGAACGAACCGTGTCTCTTCTCTCGAAAAAGTGCTTTCGATTCTGCAATAACCCTTTCAACATCGTTCTTTTCGACAAGATTAAGCGCATTGGTACCTAAAAGCTCTTCTGGGGAGTACTCCATAGTACTTAAAACGGAAGGTGACACATACTTGAAAATCAAGCGTTGATCCGCAACTGCTAGAATGTCAAGAACATTTCCCTCGAAGTTTTTCAGCAGTTCATCGCTTCTCAAAAGCCTCTCTTGAAGAGCCAACTCACAGTCTTCATGATGATTTTCAGTGATACGCCCTCTTGCCTCTAGTAGAATTGAACAAAGTACCAATTTGAGGAACCTCTTCTCCTCTTCCTTCCACTCTCTGCTCTTTGAATCAGCTCCGCATACAAGAATTAATCTACATTGTCCTGCAGAATAATCTATCGTCATAGAGTTCTCTGTGATCTCCGAAGTATTGCCGGGAAGCCTTGCTTCGATGGTCTTCTTAAGGTTATAGATCTCGCCACTCTCTACTCTTCCGTTCCCCACTCTAATAACATCAGAGGCTTCACTTCTCCATTCGCAGACTGGCTCGATAGAATATGAGCCCTTTGGGGAACTTTCGACCTTAAAAAGGCGCAGACTATCCGCAGATATGGATCTGCCCGCTATCATAAGAGCCTCAAAGCGTCTCCCGCCAGAAGTAATGATCTCAGTGATCTGCTCTAATGAAGTGAAAAGATCAGAGAAATTGGCTCTCATAGCTTCCACCAAGTACAGAAAAGACGGTTGATCGTCATTAATTAATTATATATCATCGCAACTCCAAGACCAAATAAATCTCTTGATCCTGCGGTCGCCAGTAGTCCTCTCATTACAACCGTTGTCGATGCAACTGGACTTTTCATCTACTTCAGCGTTGCAACGCTTCTTCTATAGCTTCCGCTTGGATGAGAATGCTTCAGATCCTCTACGATCCAATGATCACAATACGTATATTGCTCTATAGGTAATAACATGAAAGGATCATCGTGTCACCTCAGACTTGAGGGCGGTGATAGACTTGATTATCTGGACGAGGAGGTGTTGAATGCGTTTTCTCGAAGAGTACCTTGAAACTGAGGTGAAGCCTGCACTCGGATGCACTGAGCCCGGCGCGGTCGCCTTCTGCACAGCAACAGCGGCAAGCAAACTGGAAGGTAGCATTAGAAGAATTAGCGTTGTAACAAGTGTGAGTGTCTACAAGAACGGAATGTATGTTGGAATACCTGGGACCAACGAGAAGGGAAATGAGTTTGCGGCTGCGTTGGGAGCTATTTGTGGAGATGCTGCTCTCCAGCTGGAAGCGCTTAAGCCATGCCGAATTGAGTCAGTGGAGTCTGCCAGAAAGTTGATTGAGGACCGCGCAGTCTCCGTTAGGTGCGATCCTGATCGTACTGGGGTGTTTATACAAGCGGTCGTAGAAGATGAGAACCATGTAGTGCGGTGCACGATATCCGGTAGTCACACCAATGTCTCGATGATCGAGATCGATGGAATGCCTCTCCCAATTGAGGAGCAGGCAATACCTTCTGCCACAATTGATTTCACTCCTGATGAAGTTTTTGATTCGGTCGAAGCAATGAACAACAGAGAGATAGGTAAGATCTTCGAAGGGATAGATATGAATCTTGATATCGCAAGATTTGGACTTGATAAAATCTTGTCTTCAAGAGAAGGCAGTAGTTACAACGAAGATGGTCTTGGATATAAGATTCGAAGATACTGTCTTGCAGCATCGGCTGCGAGAATGTCCGGTGCTCCGCTTCCAGTAATGAGTAGCGGAGGAAGCGGGAATCAGGGAATAGTTACGACTCTCCCTGTTGCGCTCACGGGTCTGCACTTTGAGAAAAGGAAGGAGGATATCGCTAAAGCAGTTGCCATAAGCCACCTGTTTTCCGGCTATATCAAGAAAAAGTTGGGAAGGGTAGCCCCGATCTGTGGATGTGTAACAGCTGCCGGAACGGGGGCAACAGCGGGCATAGTATATCTTCTTGGAGGATCAAGACAGCACATTGAACAGGCAATGCTTACAATCCTTTCGAGCACAACGGGAATAATGTGTGATGGTGCCAAAGAAGGCTGCGCCCTGAAGGCAGGCCTTGGAGGACATGAAGCCTATTGTTCCGCGATGCTTTCACTGAACAACCTTGGAATCGACTCAGATCAGGGTTTCATAGCTCCAACTCTAGACAGATCTATTGAGAATATACAGCTTCTGCTCTCCAAAGGGATGTCGAACATCGATTCCGCAATAGTCGAGGTTCTTGAAAACAGAAAGAATAGGATGTGATAGCACCGACAATTCACTCAGGTCGATTTTCGTATGAAAATAAATCAACTAGACTTCTTGCGGGAAAATACCGGTGAACCTCTCGCGCCAAAGCGATGATTCTTCGAGAGCCAGGACTCTGGAGCGTTATTGCGCGACTCCTTCATGAAACCACGATTCTCTGGTCTCCTTTGCCCGAGAATGTACGATAACTGTTTCAGCTCATTGTCCAGACTACTCCAGACTTCCTTGAGAGTTCCGTCTTTACGACTTTCTTAATTCTCAACTATGGCTCTTTTAAGCTCAGAACTGTCTCTTCCGACAATCTTCGAATGAGCAAGGACTGATTTGAAAGCCGAAATGGTTTTCAGCCCAGTCCCAGTTATTATTGCAACGGCAGAATCACTTTTACCAACTATTCCAGCTCGATGGGCTTTGATAAATCCTGCAACAGACGCGGCTCCGGTTGGTTCGGCAAACAGGCTTCGTACTTCGCCAACAGCTTAACTGCCTTTACCATCTCTTCATCAGACACAGAGAGTGCAAATCCGTTAGAGCTAAATATGGCCTCGAGTGCCAAATCGCCGTCGAGAGAATAAGGCACACCTATCGCAGTTGCACTCGTATTCGGGTACTCTCACCTCTCGATCCTGTCGCTTCCTCCTCTGAATGCCCTAACCACCGGTGCGCATCCTTCTGCCTTAACGATCAAGATTCTCGAACCCTGTCAATAATCCCAGCGCTCCTCAATTTCGTGAAGCCTTTCCAGGTTGCGGCTGCAAAACTGGCGCCACCTGCCGGAACTATCACCCAATCGGGGGTGTTTTACCCAAAGTCCTCTCTATCGGCGGCAGTTTTTGTCCCTTCGATATGGTATGGGTTTACCGAAGTCGCCGTTGTCAGGTTTTCCCAGTTGGAAGAAGCAGTGAGCTCTTCTATCAGATCTATGCATTCGCTCACACTACTACCCCTAACCAGAACAAGTCTCGCGCCGAATAACATCGCCTGAGTATTTCTTTCGACCGGTGTGTGTTGTCCGGCATTACTACAGTACACTCGAGACCTACTCTAGCGGAATATGCGGCAACTGCCGGCCCCGCATTGCCATCTGAAGCAACATCGATAGCCTCAACTCCGCTCTCAAGAGCTTTGGTGACTTCAAGGGTAGCCGGGCGATCTTTGTTTGTACCCGTGTAATTCTGTGTTTCATCCTTCAGGAAGAGTCTTCCCGAAAAGCCAAGCGTCCTAGGGAGTCTTTGACTTTCATTCAACGGAGTACCTCCCTCTCCGAGGGTCACAATGGATCGCAGATCGCTAACTGGCAGCAATCGATGAAACCTCCAGAGTCCACAGATACCCCTTTCGGAAAAATCAGAAGGAGCTACCCCTCCAACTCTTTCGTACATATACTTGAGCGTTCTTCTACACTCCGGACAGCGTGCTAACCGCTTCGAATTACTGTGCTCAAAACCACATCTGTTGCACCTTTGCAGGTAGTCTTGGGTCTCCATCCTATCTGACTACTCTTCCCGAGGTATTTCCTCCAAGTAGTTTCTCAACCTCGTCTCTGGAAACGATGTTGAAGTCTCCCGTTATTGTGTGCTTCAGACAGGAAGCGGCCACACCGAATTCAAGCGCTTTCCTTGGCTCCCACGAGCTGTCAAGTCCAAAGATAAGTCCCGCAGCAAATGCGTCTCCTCCTCCAACACGGTCAATTATGTTTATGTCGTATTTCGTTGAAAGCAAGAACTCTTCACCGTATAGAAGAGAGGCCGACCATCTGTTGAAATTCGCGTTAATACTCTCCCTAAGAGAAATCGCAACCGCCTTCAGATCAAACCTTTTCTTGAGTTTCTTTGCGACATCTTTGTAACCTTCAACACTCAGGCGACCATCGCTCACGTCTGTGTCTTCGGCTCTAATACCGAAGACAGATTCGCTGTCCTCTTCATTTGCAAAGAGAACATCGACATATTTCATCAGCTCAGTCATCACTTTCTTCGCCTTTTCCTTGGTCCAAAGCCTCGCTCTGTAGTTTAGATCGCATGAAACAGTTATTCCTCTTAACTTTGCCTCCTTTAGGGCAATCTCACAAATGGCGATCAATCGGTCACTTAAAGCCGGAGTGATACCAGTAAAGTGGAACCAAGACGCTCCATCGAAGATCTCTTCCCACGAGAAATCTTCGGGTTTGGAGTTCGAAAAAACCGAGTCGTCGCGGTCGTAGATCACTTTTGAAGGCCTTTGAGAGTAACCGGGTTCGTAGAAGTACTTGCCTAATCTACCGCTGCCTTTCAGAACATGACTGGTGTCCACCCCATGAATCGAAATGTTTCCCTTGGCCGCATCTCCGAACTGATCGTCCGATACTTTCGAGACGAAGCAGCTCTTACCTCCATAACGCGCAATCGCGACAGCAACATTAGCCTCCGCCCCCCCATAGACAACCTCGAAGTTCTTAGTTTGCTCAAACCTCTCTCCTAATGGAGTTGCAAGTCGCATCATTATTTCCCCAAAAGTCACAACAGTAGACACTGTCAATCCTCCTCCTATCAATACATGACTATATGAATCTACAGATTTCAACGCCTAACCTGTCCATCACTACAACCAGGGAAAGTTGGCAATCGATTCCTACAAAGATAATAGCACGACAGTTTTGGAAGAACTGTGCAAAAATCGCTAGAATTTCGGATCATGAAAAAAATTTTTTCTGATGATTGCACCCCATCAAATTCAAGCTGACGAGCACAATTGGCATTATTTGCTCCCTATTACTCATAATCGTCAA
>NZ_DJHG01000069.1:134456-134636 GCF_002432955.1 Mesotoga sp. UBA5825
CAATGAAGAGGATAGCGGATGCAATCCTTCAGAATCCTTCTGAAACCGTTAACCTTTCGATCACTCAACTTATGAACAGGTCGAAAGTTGGGAGCGAGTCCACTATCGTCAGATTCTACAGACAACTCGGGTATGAGAGCTTTCATGAATTCAAAGTCACTCTTGCCTCGGAAATCGCTG
>NZ_DJHG01000076.1:0-16864 GCF_002432955.1 Mesotoga sp. UBA5825
CAGTTGCAAGTGTCACGCTGCATGTTATAAAAGCAAAAGCTAAAACAACTGTTCTTCCCGCGAAAAATGGGACAGACATAAGGAACCTGTCAGTCCCTATTTTCGCTTCTCGTCTTCTCGCAAGCGAAGCGATCCTCTCGACAGTGGTCTTTCTCGATTGATCATTTCGGTGAACGGGTTTATGATCTGGGACGGTCAACAGAGAAGAGCATCTCACAGCGTTCAGTGACCAGAGAAGAACATATCTTTCATAGTACAGTGTGTCGCTTCGAATAAAAGAAGTAGGTAGTATTTATGTTTCGTTGGATTCACGCCAAGCGACATCTTCGCTCTCTTTTTCTCTTAAGGTGAGCTTCTCTCTGCATATGAAACCTAGTTATGGTAACTGCGCAAGAATTTGACTCACCTCTTGCTCGCTTAACCCTGCATCGCTCTTTTGCGTCTAACTGAGCATTTTGCAGATATTCGATCTAGAGTGCCCCTCTTTGGTTTTGAGGAGAGATTTCCACGTTTTTCGAGTTGGATTACAGAATGTATAATGTTAACGTTAACTGTTAACGTTAACACGATAAAGGGGGATAAGTAGTGAAGAGAGCCACCTTACGAGAAGTAGCACAGAAGGCGGGCACATCAATGATGACTGTATCTAGAGTGATTAACTCCAGGGATTCAGTGAGCGATGAAACAAAGTGCAAAGTACTAAGTGCAATACAGGAGCTTGGGTACGAGCCTCACAAAGATGCGCGAATTCTCAGGGGTGGAAAGACTGGGAGAATCGGGATTGTGGTCTCCGATATTAGAAACCCCTTTTATTCGCAGGTAGTTGGGGACCTCGAGGACCTTGCAGAAGAGAATAACATGGCAGTCATTGTGTCGGACACGAGCAAGAGACTTGACCAGGAGAAGAAGGCATTGAAGTCTCTACTCGATATCAAGGTTGACGCCATTGTAGTTGCTCCTGAAGGATATGAGAGTTCTCATCTTGTAGATGTAATCAGTTCGGGAACTGATGTGGTGTCCTTTGGAGTTCATTTTGAGCATAATTTGATTTCCGAGGTCTCTATCGATGAGATCGCCGGTGCTGCAAAGGCGGGCTCCCATCTTAGGAGTGTCGGAATCAGTGATGTCGTGTTGATTATGGGGAATCCGAGAAAGTTCACTACTAGAGGCAGAATGGAGGGTTTTTTGAAGGGCTTTGGAGACGTACGACAAGAGAGAGTGTTGTATCGTGAAGTTGATTGGAAAGCTTCTTACGGAACAGTGAAGGAACTGCCCAAGCTTCCCGAAGCTTTTTTCTGCTACAACGACATGATGGCAATGGGTGTCATTAGGGCTATAGAGGAAAGAGGAGCTGAAGTCGGAAAAGACGTCAAAGTAATTGGATATGACGATGTGTATATGGCAGAAATAGCAGGCATAACAACTTTAAGAATTCCGATTCGCAGCATGGTGGAGGAAGCCTTTAAAACAATATTGAGTGAAGATGTTAGAAAAAGGGTTTTCACCCCGGAATTCATACTGCGCAAGAGCGCATAAATAGGAGGTGGCGAAATGAAAAGGGTCTTATTGGCTGTTCTTTTTGTTTCAATTGCTTTGGTTGGTTTGGGAGTCCAGAAACTTGTTGTTAATTCCTACATGTCAGACCCGGAACCGAAGAGGGTATTTGAGGAACTGGTAGAACAGTTTGAGTCTATGTACCCAGACTATGATGTGACTGTTAACACATTTGCTCATGAAGACTTCAAAGTTCTCCTCAGAACGTGGCTTACTTCATCCAATCCACCAGACGTTGTCACTTGGTTTGCAGGTGAGAGAATGAGGTACTTCGCCAGCAAGGATCTCCTCGAACCAATTGGTGATATCTTTGAAGATGGCTTTGAAGCAGATTTTCCAAGGGCATTTGTGAGCGCTTCCAGCTACGAAGACAAGATCTACTTTCTGCCGCAATCGTGGTACTGGTGGGGTGTGTATTATAGGAAATCTGTTTTCGAAGAACTTGGGATTACCGTACCTGTCACTTGGAAACAATTCCTTGACGTTTGCGAGACTCTCAAGACAAACAACATGATCCCGATAACTATAGGAACAAAGTATCTCTGGACTGCAGCAGGGGTCTTTGATTATCTAAACATGAGAGTAAACGGAATCGAGTACGCACTTAAGCTCACAAATGGAGAAATCCCATATACGGATGACGGAATGAAGGCGGTTTTTGCATACTGGAAACAGCTTGTAGATAATGGGTATTTCATAAAGGATGCAACGTCCTACACATGGCAGGAAGCTGCCAACTATCTTTTCACGGGTGAAGCAGGTATGTATCTGATGGGACAGTTCATAAAGGATGTAGCTCCAGCCGGCGTGAAGGAGGATCTTGACTTCTTCAGGTTCCCTGTAATTGACGGAAATATCGGCTTGTTTGAGGATACACCAATCGATGGCTTCATGATGCCAGCCAATGCCAAAAACAAAGAAGCAGGAAAGACATTCCTCAAATTCATAGCTTCGAAGGAAGCGCAAGAATACTTTGCTACAGAACTGGGAAGACTGGCTGCAAACAAGCATGTTCCTGCGCCGGACGACCATTCCAAGAAAGGCCTGGAAATGATACTTTCATCTGATGGAGTAATGCAGTTCTATGATCGAGATACCGATCCAGAGATGGCTAATGCCGGAATGAATGGCTTTGTTGAGTTCATGACCTTCCCTTCCAGACTCGACACAATCCTGAAGAATCTCGAAAACGAACGAAACAGAATCTACAAGTAAGAATTACATGAAGGGCGGTTTGTGAAGAGCCGCCCTTCATGTCCTTATTATTTACGATAAGTCAGGAAGTACGTCATCGTTCTTGAAGACTGACATGTTTATCGCATGCTGTCAGTTGTATCAGATAGTGTTGTCTTGATCTGTACTTAGGGCTAGCGGACAGTGGAGCTTGTGAAAACGACTTAGCTACTGTCAAGAGATCAGAAAAGTTACTAGATCTTGACTTCAAGACATCTACGTGTTTCTCTGAGCACTTCTCTCTGCTTACCTGCACAGTCACGCAAGCAGACAGGAGTCAGTTGCGGGGGGGAACATGGAAAGTAGGGTCTTGAAACAGAGAGGACACGCATGGAAATCGTAAGTTAGATAATAGGCTTCAAGAGAAAGATATGAGCAATGATTACCTTGGTTTGGAGGAAACAATGAAAAGCAGAAGATGGGTTCCTTGGGCTTTTTTAGCCCTTCCTCTCACAATGTATTCTATATGGGTCATTTATCCCTTGATCAGTACGCTACTTCTCAGTTTTACCAACTGGGACGGGGTCTCAATGTCTATGGAAATCATTGGCCTGGACAACTTCAGAGAGTTGTTCAGGGACCCGTATTTCATTGTTTCCCTAGTAAACAACATTAAGTGGCTGATTGGATTTGCTTTGATATGCGTACCTGCCGGGCTCGGAATTGCTCTTTTGCTCGACCAAGGCTTTAGAGGAAATAAGGTGTACAAGACACTGATCTACCTCCCTATGACACTTTCGTTCGTTGTGATTGGACAAATCTGGTCCTGGATTCTCGAACCAAGAAGCGGCGTTTTGAACAGTTTTTTGGCCTTGCTCGGATTCAAAGGTGTTTCATGGTTGAGCAATCCCTCCATAGTAACTTACTCATTGATAATGGCAGCGTCTTGGAGGCAGATTTCTTATGCTATGGTTCTCTTTCTTGCCGGGCTTAAGGGTGTTCCGAAGGAACTGGTCGAAGCTGCCACGGTCGATGGCGCTGGTCCTTGGAAGAGATTCTGGAACGTCGTGCTTCCGATGCTTAAGCCTGCAACCATAGTGGCTGTCACAGTAAGCGTTATCGATTCGCTCAGGGCCTTCGATATCGTCTATGTTCTGACTCGTGGAGGACCCTTCTATTCATCGTCTGTCATGGCAAATTACATGTATATTAAGACATTCAACAATTACAGGATGGGCTATGGATCATCTATTGCTACTGTCCAGTTCCTTATCACCCTGGTGTTCATAGTGGTTTATATGCGGAACGTGTTGAAAAGGGAGGTCGAAAACGAATGAAGAGGACCCTTTTCTACATATTTGCCACCCTCCTCGTTCTTGTCTGGCTAATGCCTTTTGTCATAACTGCTTTTACTTCTTTGAAAAGCATGGATGAACTCATGTTAGGAAGAAGATGGTGGGAACCGCCAAAAGAAGTTCGACTTGAGAACTATGCAACTGCCTGGAATGACGCGAATATGGGTAGGTATTTCGTGAATACATTCATAATTACCGTACCTTCCGTTCTTGGCGCTCTATTCCTTTCTAGTCTGGGCGCATTCGCGCTGGCATGGTACGATTTCAAGCTTTCCAAAACTATCTTGATGATCTTTGTCGGCGGTATGTTGATTCCTTTTCAGATGCTTTTGATACCCGTATATCGTATGTCGATGTCTTTCGGAATCTACGATAGCTATATCGGTGTAATTCTCTTTCATATTGCGTTCCAGCTTGGGTTCTGCACGTTCTTCCTGAGAAACTTCATGAAGACAATACCTGAAAGCATATTCGACGCCGCGATGATTGACGGAGCGGGTCACTTCTTGATCTACAGAAGAATTGTCTTGCCTCTCGTGGTACCTGCTATGGCAGCTCTGGGGATTCTCGAGTTTACATGGATCTGGAACGATTATCTTTGGTCTCTGATACTTATACAAAGCGATAGGTTTAAGCCTGTAACCTTGGGCCTTGTCAATCTTCAAGGTCAGTGGGTTACGAGCTGGAATGTGATGGCTGCAGGGTCTATAATTGCAGCAGTTGTTCCTCTGGTAGTTTTTCTTCTTTTCCAGAGGTACTTCATAGAAGGACTTACAGTTGGGAGTGTTAAAGGATGAAATGGTTTGGAGCGGCTTATTATCCAGAGCACTGGCCTCGCGAGCGCTGGAAAGAAGATGTCAAAGTGATGAGGGAAATGGGAATGAACGTGGTACGCATAGGAGAGTTCTCCTGGAGCATAATCGAAAGGGAACGAGGCAAAATAGACTTTTCTGTCCTTGACGAAGTTATTGATCTTCTCGATTCAGAAGGGATAAAAGTTATAATGGGGACTCCCACCTGCACGCCTCCACCCTGGCTGATAAAGGAGTTTCCCGAGATACTTCAGAGGGATGTCAACGGATTGTTGATCGCCAGCGGCAGTCGCAGGCATTACTGTTTCAACTCGACTATCTATCGCAAGGAAACGGCAAGGATTGTTGAGGCTTTTGCAGACCACTTTGGTAGAGACCCCAGGATAGTCGCATGGCAAATCGATAACGAATACGGATGTCATAATTCCACGGTCTGCTTCTGCGAGAACTGTGCCACTTCATTCAGACATTGGCTTAAGAGAAAGTATGGTTCCATCGAGAACCTCAACAGAGCCTGGGGGACAGTCTTCTGGAGTCAGACATTCAATAAATGGGAAGAGATAGACCCTCCCAGAAGAACCCTTACATCTCCAAATCCCTCGTTGGTACTAGATTATAGGCGGTTTTCTTCTGACTCTGCGATTGATTATCATAATCTGCAGAGAGAGATCATTGAGCCAAAAAGCGAGGCGCCAATAACTCACAATCTTATGGTCAATTTCACAGAGATCGACTATAAGAAGCTTTCAGACTCCATCGACTTCGTATCTTGGGACAATTACATAGCGGAGGATTATGATCCGGATCTTCAGGCGCTTAACCATGACCTAATGCGTTCTCTCAAAAAGAAGCCTTTTCTCGTAATGGAGCAGCAACCCGGAAGGGTAAACTGGCGTTCAGTGAACACTTGGCACAGTGCTGATCAGCTTTCTTTTTGGGTGAAGCAGTCTTTCGCCCATGGAGCATTTGGTTCACTGATTTTCAGGTTCAGGCAATTGCCGTTCGGTTCGGAGCAGTTTCACACAGGCCTAATCGACTATGACGGCGATCCAACTGAACGCGCAAAAGCCTTTTCAGAAGTAATAGCCGGACTGGCAGATTGGAGCGTGGTCGTTCCGCAGAGAGAAGCGGCTGTTTATATTGATTATGAGAATTTCTGGATAAACGAGACAGACAATCTTAACAATAGATTTGATCTCTTACTCGATGCGATTTTGCCAGTTTACAAGGCAATCAGGAGTCTCGGTTACAACGTTGATTTCGTTTTTCCAGGTGACTCTTTGGACGGGTATTCATTTGCTTTCGTTCCTTCGAGTTTCAAGCTTGAAAGCAGTTTTGTCGACCAACTGAAGGTATTCAAGGGGAGAGTCTTCTTCACGGCTATGAGTGACCAAAAAGATTGTCACAACTTCATAAAGAAAAGCAAAGACAGCTTTCTTAACGAACTTATTGGTATAAGGGTCATTGATGCAGGTGGTATAGAAGAGACTGTGAGCATATCTTTCGCTGGCCAGATTTTCTCCTGCTCTTTTGTTGCTGAAAGAATCCTCCCTGCGAATGACTGCGAGATACTGGGAGTTTACTTGGACGGCCCATATAAGGGCAGTTCAGCACTAATAAAGCGTGAAAACAAGTACTACTTAAGCTCTATCCCGGACACCGGGTTTCTTGAAAGACTGCTTGTCGAAGCAGGGGTGGAGAAGAGAGTGGAGCAATCGGGGAGGATCATTAAGGATGGATCGCAGACAATTCTTTTGAATCCCTTTTCGCACGTTACAATGATAAAACTAAACGGGAAGGAGCATACCCTCAGGGAATACGAGGTCAGGAAACTCTGATCAGTATAAAGCACGCTCTCAAAGGCCAAGTGATGAACAATCCTTCGAGTGACAACTTGGGACCAGATTGTTTTCGTGCTACTCATACATTATCTTTGAGAAGGAAATGAAATCGGCGGTAGAGGACGATGGCACTCTCGCCGTTCATTCGAGCTTAGTCGAAGGAACGCGAAAAAGCGGTTTCGATGTGATCGTGAGCGTGGGCGAGCCTGAAGAGAACAAGATCGGCAGCGTGAATCATCACTATTGAGACACTCTTTATGCAACACTTTCTCTTTATACTTGTCTCACTTTTGGGGGCATATTAAGACTCATCTTCACTTCTCTTCACATCGGTCATATTGGCATCATTCGATGCTTGTGAAGCGCTCTCGTGTTCGAAGATAATCTTCTTGATCCGCTCCTCCGGGAATTCAGTGCCGATTACTCCTTTGAGTCTCTCGTAGAGAGCAATCATTCCCAGCAAGTCTCTCTTAAGTGTTTCATCTCCTGGTACCATTCCCTTCTCATACTTCTTTCCGTAAATGTGACCCAACTCGTAAGCGACTCCCAGTTCTCTATCTGTTCCCAGGGTTATGCTATCGTAGTCGAAGCTCTCTTCCTGCCCCAGCACTTTTCTATAGGCTTCCGCTGCTATAGAAATCTTTTGCTTTGCCTCTGCGCCGAACGTTTCCTTAAAGAATAACCAGCCTTGATTCAGCGAGAGATAGACGGCCGACATGTCTGCAGTAAAAATGTACATCACGAAATAACCCTGTGTAGGAGATTCTGTTATGTCTTTGTCGAAAACACCTATCCAGGGAATCTCTGCCCACTGCCCCTGTCCGGGGGACGCAGATACCTTGAACCTATCAGGGTACTCCGAGTCCACCATTTCCTGAACCATGGCGCTTACATCACTTCTCAGAAAGTGTGCAAGCTTGTTCTGTGCAAACTCTTTGTGCTTTTCGATGAGATACTTATTGAGGATTCGGTTGATAGCTTCCTGAATAAGCCCTCCTTATGATAACTGCCCACGCATGGAGCAATAACGTTTCGAGAGACTATCCGGCTAACTAGAGCCTACACCACAACTGTTCCGATTCCCAATGAAAATGGGACTCCCTAGAACAACCTCCCTATGGGAGTAAACGCTTTCCTCCTTTGTTCCTCCCCTCATAGTGTCCTAACTACAAGGGTAGGTAATTCCGGGGGAAGTTGCAATGGCTCTTGCATTAACAGGGAATTCTCCTCTGCAATTTCAGGGATTCACTCTCTGCAATTACCGGTACTTATATTCTGCAGCAAACAAATTCTAAGAGCTTGAGAGGCGGAGGAATCATCCGAGGGCTGAAGATCAATATCCAATGGATTGAAAAGAAGTGTTCCCTCGAAAAAGAGATTCGTGAGATCTCTGGAGGAAGCTTCCTCCCAATATGAGCATAAGAACTACTGTTCACTTCAGTGATCTCTAGTCGGTAGAAAAGCGCTTTCCTATACATGGATAGACTCTGCTTAACTGAGAAGGTTGATTTAGCAGGGCTGGGGTAGATCAATTAATCCAGCGATTTGTTTTTTTTCACATTTCTTCATCTCTTTGCATAACGCTGGAAAACGTACGATGATTAATTTATTATGTTCTACTAAACATGCTAGAGGTGGTATATGGATAGAGAGACAGTAAAGGTGACCCTCCTGGCGGAGGCACTGGAGATGAGCAGGAATTCCTATATTGAATATCGTACTCTCGAAGGGCTTGACTCATTCTTTGAAAGAAGCACAGCAATCGAGCTTGCGAAGGGACTTAAGGATGGATTCTTTCTGGACATGCCCCTGGAAAAGATAATGAGCAACGGATTCTTCAGGGGTTATCTTGCCGGTCTTATGCTTTCAGACAAGACTACTTCACATGTTGTCAAGGAGCAGATAGCCAAGATCCTTCTCGAAGATCTTCTTCGCACCCTGAATGAGGCAGAGGAAACTTCACCCGGTCAAGAAGAGAGTTTTCAATCAGAAAGAGACTTGAAGAAGAGATTCTTTTCCCTATTCGAAGAGAAAGACCGCGAAGAATCTAGAGGACTTGTAAGAGAGAATCTCTCGCTTTTCAGACATTTCGTGAATAGTGAGCATTATATTCCTATTTACCTTTGGGGTAATGAATTGACGACTTTCATTTGCGAAAACTTAGATGCTGAGCAGTTCGAGGGCTCCTTAAAGGAAGACCTGAGAAAGATTGTTCCTTCTGTACTGGCATCATACTCGATGCCCGATACTATGGGTTCGTCAGTAGGACTTAGATTACCGTCGGTTGAGAGTTATTTGAGCTCGCAGTTCCCGATTCTGGCTATGATAAGGAATCGAAAACTGAATCTGGATCAGGTGACTGAGTTCATAAAGAGCCTGTCTCACATTATGTTTGGGGATATCTTGTTGGCGCCGGTTAGCATGGCAGCAGGTGGAAAGACGGAAGAAAAAGCAAGGGCAAAACTGATTATCAATAAGATGTTCGCTTCGATGACTGATTCTGAACTCGGTATTATGTTGAATTCCTCCAGCTACGAGTCGAGAGACGGTTTTCTTTACGAAGTTGTCGTGTGCAATGATTTCAGCAAACTTTTCGATAGACTGAAGAATATTTGGAAAGGGATAGAAAAGAAGGCTTCCCTGTTCTCCAATATGGCTATTGCGAGCGCTCTCCTGGACAAGGATGAGGCAACTGATTGTGTGGGAGAGTATGTCGCATATCTGAAGACACTGGAGCCAACAATCGCAGTTGTACGATCGGGACTCTTGTTATGCATGAAATACGACTTTGAAGACGAGGAGCTCTTCAGCAAGAAGTTTTCTGAGATAACAGATGAGAAACCAGATCCGCCTTTGATCCTATCTCTTCTTCGGGATTCTTTCGGTGATCTTGATGTGATCTATGAACATATGGCAGACGAGTATTCTAATAGAACGGCAATTGATGGTGTAATTTCGAACTTGAAATCGATTAAGGAACCTAATTTCATTTTGTTCGAGAAGACCGGCAGTCTTGAGTATTCAAGAGTGCCAATGTATACGCTGATAAACTCAGCGATAAGTCAGAACGATATCGATCATGCATTCGATACCATGGTAGCTTACTGCAAGAAGTACCGGTTCAACTTCGAATTCATGAATACACTTCTCTCCCTTTCCACAAGAGAAACTGACGAACTGAAGAAGCTCCTTCACGGTGTGGGAGAGCTCGCTTTGAACGTGCTTCACGATATCGTTGAAAAGGATAAATGGGCATCACTTATAGAGAACGAAGAGAGCCCATCCAACACCGAACTCCTGCAAGTCATCGAACATTATGTCGATAGCTTGATCGACCGGAAGGATTACAGGGAAGCACTGAGGGTTATCGAAGAAGTCTTTCCCCTTTTCGGCCCTGATGATTACGGCTACCTCTTGGCGAGCAAATTACTTGTGTGCTGGAGACTGAAAATGTTCGATGAATTGGCCAAAACAATGGAGTTTAAGAACCACAGTGGCCATCCGAAGGCTCTTGCAGTATTGGCGCTGAAGAACTATGCCTACAGGGAGCTAGACATAGCGGAACAGATTCTTCTGAACATTCTTCGCCACTGCCCTGACTTTATCAAGTATCTTCTGGAGGAAGAAGGAAACGATAAGAAGGACTTCGAGAAAGCAGAAAGAGGCAACCTCACTAGTCAGAAAAGAGTCGATTCGCTGACTCTTGCAGAAGAGTTCAGAGGGGACTGGCTTAACCTGAGGGGCGGAAAGGAATGGCTGAAGAAAGTGCAGAAGGTTTTTGATGAAGTGAGGAGTAGTAATACGCCGAGGAACCTTGACTCTTCTAGCTGCTAATGAATTAAAACAATGGAGTTCCCGAAAGTGCCATCTTTCTCAGAAGCATTGCTTCTATTCTTCTTCTTTATACTCATCGTTACTATACTCATTTCCTGTTTCTCCTCCAAGTTCTCAATAAGTTTAAGGGGTGAATATCTTCTTGATTACCTCTTCAAGAGACAAGAAAGGAAAAGGTTCCAAAAGAATGAGCTTGAATAACATCGAAATCGGAAGATATTCATCATTATTTGCCGGTGATGGTCGTTGATACATTTAAGGTAGATGAGAAACGGTTACTGCTTGAGAGTCATTAGGCATTATAATCATTATAATGATAATGTTGAGTGGTGATCAAGATGAGTGAAGATGAACGGATTGATGCTTTCTCTACGGAACCATTGCATTCACAGCTTACAACGATAATCAGGAACAACATCCTTACCGATAGGTGGCCTGCAGGCGATAAGATTCCGAATCAGCAAGAGCTTTGCAAAAAGTATGAGGTGAGCCTTGCTGTAGTTCGTCAGGCTGTTGAAAAGCTGGTGTCTGAAGGCTTTCTTCTCAAGAGGCAAGGCAAAGGAACCTATGTCATGGATCCCAGAATTAGACAGGGCCCCAGAAAACTCACTAGTCTCAGTCAGGAACTTACTGCTAGGGGGGCTAAGGTCGGCAGTGAGATTCTCGATTCTCGAGTTGAAGCTTCGGGTTCTAAGTTTGCACGGATTTTCGACCTCACTCCAGATGAAAAGGTAATAAGGATCAAACGACTTCGCCTAATGGACATGAGCCCACTAGGAATTCAAACCTTTTTCTGCCCAGAAAAACTCTTCCCTGACCTGCTTAAGAAAAACCTTACCGAATCCCTCTATGGGCTTGTAGAAAATCATTACGGGTATAGATTCGTATCTGCTGATGAAACCTACACAGCGATAATTATCAGCGAAGCGGACTGCAAACTACTCAAAGTCGAGTTTCCATATGCGGGCTTCTATGTTGAACGCATCTCCAGAGGAGCTGACGGAAAAGCCATCGAATATACTGAATCGATAATAAGAGGCGATAAGTACTCTGTCCTAATCCATCTGAGGAAGTGATTCTTTGAATAGACTTGTTATTGATATTGGAGGAACCAATACCAGAGTATGTCTTGTAGACGAAACGCCGGCTGTGGTTTTTAAGGAGCGCATTAGCTATTCTGACGATATTGGGGGTGTTCGAGCAATACTGAAAGAAAGCTGCCGCAAGTTTCTCAGTAGAGAGGAAACGGCGGACGTGGTCGGTCTCTCTGTTGCGGGAGGATATCTTCTCAAGAGCAAGAGAATCTGGATTCCTAATCTCTTCGGTACAGAACTTGTGTGTCCGTTCGATCTACTAGATTTGGATGAAAACCACTTGTTCGTTACTAATGATAGGGTCTCTGGAGCTATAGGCGAAATGGAATTTGGCAAAGCCAAAGGAGTCAGGGATTTTCTCTATATCTCGATTGGAACAGGAGTAGGAATGGGAATTGTGTCAAATGGAATGGTAATTGAGGGAAGTAACGGACTTGCAGGTTCCGCTGGTTGGCTCAGATTCGATGAAGAGAGAATTGAATATCTGGTCGGCGGCGTTGGAATCACATCGAAGTATGAGGAGCTTACGGGCGAGAAACTCCCCGCTTACGAGATCTTCACTCTGGCAGAACAAGGCGCTCCAAAAGCAGCTGAAGTCGTTAACAGGGCAGGAAGGTATCTCGGAAAGCTCATCTCTTGCTTTCTGAACAGCACTGATCCTGAGAGAATAGTGCTTTCAGGTAGTATTGGAAGGCGATGGAGATCTTTGAAGAATGAAGCACTAAGGTCTATTGAAAGCCACAAAAGCCCCATGGTTCCTATCCCCCAAATTCTCCTAAGCAATCTCGGGGAGGATGCTCAGATTCTTGGAACGACAATACTCATGCAACGAAAACAAACTGCGTAGGAGGTATATTGATGGCTATTTCTGCTTATCTTTCTGCAGTAAGGAAACTGGTAGACAGTATCGAATCGGAACAAGGAAAAGCCATAGGTGAAACAGCTGAGATGATGGCGAACTCTATTCTGGAAGGAGGGTTTGTTCATTTTTTTGGTAGTGGGCACTCAGTCATTCCGGTAATGGACGCTTTCCCGCGATATGGCAGTTTTCTTGGTCTGAATGCCCTGATGGAGCCAAGACTGATGTGGGGGAGCATCACAGGCCCTTCGAGTGCTCCAGGGTTGTTGCTAATAGAACGCAAGGAGAATTTCGTGGTTGATGGCTTCCTGCGTTATCAGCCCGTGAAGAAGGGCGATGTCATGGTTATCTACTCACATGGTGGATTGAACGCTGCTCCAGTTGAGGCAGCCTTATTTGGCAAGAGTAGAGGGGTAAATGTCGTAGCTGTCACTTCCGAATCGAACCAGCAGCTTGCAAAGGCTACTCATTCATCCGGAAGAAAGCTGATAGATATCGCAGATATACTGATTGATAACTGTGTCCCGCCTGAAGATGCTGTTGTTGAACTGAAAGGAATTCGAGCGAAGGTTGGGGCAATTTCAACTGTAGCAGCCGTAGTGATCACTATGTGTATGATATCTGAGACTGCGGAGATTCTCAACGAAAGGGGGTATGACCTGAAAATCTTTGTTTCTCCGAATGTTGAGGGTTACGGAGTTAGTCATAATCTTGAGATATTCGACGAACATAACAAGAGAATTTCTGCTCATTCACTTAATGAGTAGTAGGCGTCAGAAGGTTGACTGTCTACAAAGGAGGAGAGAGTATGAAGAAAACGATTTTCGTTCTATTCGTTTTGATTGTGTCCGTTGTGTTCTCGCAGACCACCCTCGTGTTCCAGACTCACTGGTCGGATTTTCGTGTGAACGGGATATTTGACAAAAGCGGAAACCTTCTTTATCCTGGACTAAAGCATTATCTGGAAGAATATGAAGCCCTAAACCCCGGTATTAAGATTGAGATTAGAGAAGTTCCTTTTGGCAACTATCTGCAACAAATACTCGTAGGGCACATGGNNGGGGAGTACAACTAGTCGGCTCACAAGTACTTGCTGTTGCTCCTGAACATATTGCATCAAGAGTTAAGTCGGATTTCTCACTAACTTCGGTCCAGGGAGCAACTATCAGTGACACAATAATGGGAATTCCGGCAGAAGTAAATACTTATGCCCTAATCTACAACAAGCAACTGTTTGCAGAAGTTGGTCTGTATGAGCCGCCGGAGACATGGGAAGAACTAGTTGAATATGGAAAGCTACTAACAAAGAAGGATTCTCGTGGAGTCATCTCACAATACGGCTTCGCATTTCCAATGCTAGAGGAGAGTTCTGTAAGTGACATAGTTCATCCGTATTTTGCACTTCTTTACAGCGCTGGAGGAGCTCCGTTCAACGACGACTTAACGAAATCACTTCTGGACAGCCAAGCCGCAATTCGTGCTATGGAAGCTATTGTTGATCTCTTCAAAGAAGGAGTAACGGATACTGCAGGTGGTCTTTACGANNTTCACCCAGAAGAATGTTGCAATGGTTATCAAAGCACCATGGTATGTCTCCTATTTGAAGGAAGCTTTTGGAGACGAGTACGAAGACATTGTCGGTATTGCTCCTATCCCTTATCTGGACAAACCTGCAACCTCGGCCTATACGTTCTTCTACGCTGTTCATAGTGGTTCTGAGCACCAGGAAGAGGCTTGGAAATTCCTTGACTGGTTTGCTCTGCAATACAAAGCTGCCCCGAAAGTAACTAGAGCCGGAGAACTTGGCGCACAGGTTATCGGCGTTATCCCGCCTAATGAAAGTGATCTTGCATACTTCACATCCCAGCTAGTAGATCTACAAGAATATGTATCACTTCTTAATGTAGCTACTTCAGAACCAAATGTAACCCAGGGAGATCAGATAAAGAAAACGATTATGGACGAAATAGTAGCTGCAATGAACTACATGAAAACTCCTGAGCAGGCTATGAAGGATGCTGCATCGAAAATAAACTCCATCCTTCATTCTGCTAACTGATGAAATGTAGAGGTGGGGCCAGCCCCCACCTCTATTCTTCGTTGATCTGTGCGGAGGTGTTAGTGTGACAAGAAAAGGCAAAGAAAACCTTACAGCGTATCTGTTCTTAAGTCCAATACTTCTGTTTTTTGCAGTCTTCTTCTGCTTTGCTGTAGGCTTTTCAATTCTGATCTCTTTTAAAGACTGGAATATGCTTGTCTCACCGATCGGAGCACCCTTTGTCGGCCTTAGCAACTACCTGAGTCTATTCTCTGATCCGATGTTCAGATCGGGCCTTTTGAATACTGTTGTCTTTGCTCTTATTGTCACATTTGCGAGCGTTATTCTTGCACTATTCGTCGCTATGGCACTTTACAAGGTAAGGGGATCAGCAGTGTGGAGATTTGTTTTCTTTGCTCCGATGATAACACCTGCAGTCGCAGTTGGAAAGATCTGGAGTTATCTTTATAACCCGAGTTATGGTGTGATTAACCATACTTTGGGCTGGCTAGGTATCCCCGGCAAAGCTTGGCTATCAGATCCGAAACTTGTTCTGCCTTCAATAATGATTGTTGCTATCTGGAGTGGCCTTGGAGTTCCAATGCTTATCTTAACAGCGGGGCTTGACTCGATACCTTCTTCGTATTATGATGCAGCAAGGATTGATGGCTCGTCGAAGTTCAGGACCTTTATAAGCATTACTCTCCCGCTTCTGAAACCGACTACTCTATTCTTACTTGTAACAGGTCTAATTAACGCTTGGCAGACCTTCGATCTGATCTACATAATGGGAGGAGCTGCGCCATCTTCAAGCACCCAATTGGTGTCGATATATATGTACAACACGGCCTTCTCATATATGCAGATGGGAAAAGCATTGGCAGCTTCAGTAATACTATTCGTCATCTCTCTCTTCACAACTCTGTTGGCCCTTAGATCCTTTAGGAAGGGTGGAATGGAGAGTTACTATGCATAATCGAGTGAAGAGGAGAATAAGTGCAGTATTAAAATACGCTTTGATTGCTGCAGCGGGTTTCATAATGGTATACCCTTTTCTATGGCTTCTATCTTCTTCTCTGATGACTGTTCGCGAATTTGTCTCAGTACCGCCCAAATTGGTGCCTACAGTTCCGCAATGGGGCAACTACGCGGCTGTACTCAAGAGGGTGCCTTTCTTTCGATATCTTCTTAACAGCGTGATAGTGGCCACAAGCATCTCTTTGTTGGTCGCTTTCACGAGCGCGCTCGGCGGTTATGTCTTTGCGAAAATGAATTTCACCGGGAAGAAGGTTCTTTTCAGGTTCATACTGGCGACCATGATGTTTCCGAATTTCCTATTTCTGATTCCAAATTTCTTCTTGTTGACTAAGATCGGTTGGGTTGATACGTATTTAGCATTGATCATGCCATTTGCTGTCAGCGGATATGGCATATTTCTGCTGAGACAGTTCATCATGAACATCCCCTCGGAACTCATCGAAAGTGCTAGGATGGATGGTGCGTCGCAGATAAGGATCTTCATGCAGATTGTTGTACCACTTTCTCTTCCTGCGATGGCCACGTTAGTCCTACTGACTTTCGTCGCTCAGTGGAACAACTTCCTGTGGCCGATGATCGTTACCTCTTTCACCCCTTCACTTACAACTATCCCCGTTGGAATCGCGAAGCTTAATCTTTCATTTGGTAGTCTTGCAAACCAGCATCTAGTCCTGGCCGGAATGGTTATTCAAATACTGCCCGTTATTCTACTGTTCCTCTTCTTGCAGAGATACTATGTTAAGGGAATAGTGATGACCGGTTTCGGAGGAATCTGAGGATTCTCGAATCAAGGAATGAAGGATATTGTCGACGAGTTGTTAAGAGAGACTCTCAACCTTAGCCGGTTATGATATGGTATCGCAATAACTGTGAAAGTATATACAAAAAGGTTAGGCCACACACTTTCAGTCTGTAAGGGCAACTTGGCAAGAGCGTTGCTGTTTCGCGTCTAAAATCTCGACTGAATGTTGAGAGATCATCAGCCCAGACTATAGCGCAACTTATTCTTGAATAGGTGTTTTGTGATAACCCATGTTCAGAGCAAAGGAGGATTCTCAGAAATCTCACCGATCATTTCTTCCTGATGATCTGCAAAGAATTATGGATTGCTGTAGATCTTTTCTCCCGGCTTCAGCGAATGAACAAGCCAGACATTACCTCCGATTACGCAGTTGTCTCCGACTACCGTATTCCCTCCAAGGACCGTAGCTCCCGCGTATATAACGACGTGATTACCAATATCGGGATGGCGTTTTATCCCTTTGA
>NZ_DJHG01000062.1:0-5134 GCF_002432955.1 Mesotoga sp. UBA5825
CCGAACAATACGAATCGGCAAAACTAGATGGCGCAGGCCCGTGGAAAAGATTCTTATATATCACTTTACCCTGGATCAAGAGCGTGCTATTTTTCGACGTTGTTCGACAAGCCATACTGGCCTTTGGACTCTTTGATCAGGCTTACATTCTCTCCGCAGGGGGGCCGGCCGGAACTACTCGTACTCTGGTTTATTACCTATACCTTGTTGGATTTGAGAGACAGGATTTCGGAAGAGCTGCAGCGATTTCCTGGTATATATTTGCGATCGTACTGATTTTTGCTGTGATTCAACTTGTACTGGTCACCAAATCGATACGATCGACGGAGGGGTGAGATAATGGCTTCTACAGTTGCGAAAAACAAGAAAAAGCTCAGCAAACGAGTGACTGCAGCGATTATTACTGTTTTTCTCTGGGCCTTTGCAGCTTTCTGGTTTGCGCCAATTTTCTGGATGTTGTCAACTTCAATGAAGTCAACCACACTTGCTGTGATTGAAACTCCCCCGCAATGGATACCCAATAACCCAACACTCGAGAACTACAAAATAATCTTTGCACCCTCGGGAGGCCTTTCGCTAATAAAGGCGACATTAAATAGCGTGATTGTCGCTGTGAGCTCAACACTGGCTACTCTAATGCTTTCAGTCCCTGCGGCGTACGCGTTGTCTCGACTGAGGTTCAGGGGAAGAATGTTCATCTTCTGGATGTATGTTGCGGTCCTGGCCTTTCCAGCAGTGCTGTTTTTGATACCCCACTTCTTCATAATTAACGGAATGGGATTAACAAACTCCTATCTCGCTCTGATCTTACCAGGCCTTGGAGGAACGTTTGGCGTCTTCCTCTTGAGGCAATATATGCTAGATATTCCCAAAGAGCTGGAGGACGCGGCCTGGATAGACGGCTGCTCCAAGTTCAGGTTCCTAATAAGCATAGTGATTCCTTACATTAAGCCGGCAATGCTAGTGCTTTCATTAATGACCTTTTTGGGTTCGTGGAATAGTTTCCTTTGGCCACTGCTCATTCTAAGCAAAGCAGATAAGTTCACACTACCTATTGCACTAATAAGGTTTAGCGCGGGATGGGGAGACCCGTATAGAGGTATTGGGCCTATGATGGCAGGAGCTTTCTTCTCTGTCGCCCCATCTCTGATAATTTTCATCGCATTCCACAGATACTTGATGAAAGGAATCTCCCTGGGATCTCTTGGAAAGGAGTAGATGCCATGTCTAAAATACTGAAGTCTTTTCGGAAAATAGGAGAAGAAGAGTCAGCAATGACCCCAAGGACTTGTCTTCTGTTGATCTTGGGCTTGCTTGTTTGCAGTCTATCTTTTGGAGGTAGTGTTTTGCCTATCGATATTGATGTAAGCACTTTCGAAGAAAGGATAGAGACCGACAGAAAAGTACAGGTTGAGATAGAAATCGTAGATAGAGATGGAGAAGAATTAGATAGCATTTCGGTGTCCGCCAAGCAACTTTCACATGAGTTCTACTTCGGAAATGCTCCCGAATACCTGCTTTACGCTTACGCTCAAACCAGTTACAACCGTGGAAGGAGATTCGGGATCAGACCACTGCCCGAGGAAGATCTCCAGGAATATAAGCGTTTGTATCTTGAGCTCTTCAACTTCGCCACTCTTCCCTCCTTCTATTGGGCAGACTATGAGTCCACAGAAGGAAGAATTCGGTTGGCCGAGGCCTCTAAGAAGATCGCCCAATGGCTGGGTGAAAACGAAGTCCCGGTTAAGGGTCACACACTTGTTTGGGGGAATCCGCCGAGCGTAGGTGTGCCCGCCTGGGTAGAAGTGAAAGGAAAGCTCGGTCAATGGGCAGAAGTACGGGAATATCTCTTTTCGAGAGTTGTTAGGGAAGTCGAAGAGTTCAAGGATCTCATTCAATACTGGGATGTCGTTAATGAGCCTATTGTTCAACCCTGGTTCGACTCGATAGGTTCGGACTATATTGCCGAGTCGTTTAGAATAGTTAAGGAAACCGACCCCGACGCCATTACAGTTCTAAACGAATACGGGGTGTTGGTGAATGAGCGGACCAGGCGAGCCTTCATTTCAAGAGCCCGGCAACTCATAAATGAAGGAACTCCCATAGATGTGATTGGGGCCGAAGCGCATATTTTCACTGCTCAGGATCTGCTTGGTCAGCTGCGATCCTTGGAAAGCATATATCTTGCAATTGACGAGTTGGCTCAGCTGGGAAAACCTATTCATATATCGGAGTTTCAGATTCCTCTTCCGGCCGTGATAGATGCTTTCGACGTCTCCATAAGCGAGGCAGAAGAGATACAGGCCGAGATCGCCAGGATATTCTACAAAGTCTTCTTCAGCCATCCGGCGGTCGAGGCAATAACGTACTGGAATTTCTACAGGGCATGGCAGTCAGGCAGCGGATTTCTGCGCGACGATCTCTCGATAAAACCGATCTTTGATGAGTTGAAGAAGCTTATACACGAAGAATGGAAAACCTCTGTCCGTCTCGAGACGGATATTTCGGGCAAAGTGGCTTTCAACGGTTTTGCTGGTAAGTACGAGGTCTCGGTGGAAAGCGGAGCTATGTCAGAGACATTCATTATTGACGTTAAGAAGGGTGAGAAGAATGAATTCACCCTTGTTCTCGGGCAATGAATGGAGTGCTCTAAATGAAAACAGTCGCCATTTTATATACCTTTGTTCTCATGATGGTTCTTATTCCGGAAACTCTTGTTGCGAATACAGGTCATGTGCTGACAATAGATCCCAGCAATCCCGGTCCCGAGATAAGTCCCTTACTCTACGGCGTATTTTTCGAAGACATAAACCATGCGGTAGATGGCGGTCTATACGCTGAGTTGGTAAGAAATCGATCTTTCGAACACAGAGATCCTCTCGAAGGCTGGGTTGCAGTCTTTGAAACCGGTTGCCAGGCCACCTTCTCGGTTGACTCGGACCTGCCGCTTAATGAGAACAATCCCCATTACTTGACTTTTGATATTGAATCCGAAAACAGATCAGTATCGCTTTCCAACAACGGTTACGACGGCATTCCTTTGAAGGAAGGAAAACGCTACGAGTTTTCCGTGTTCATTCGAGGCAATTCGGAATACAGCGGTGAAATAACAGTTCTACTAACGGATGAGAAGAGCAACACAATCGTTGAAGCAAGCCTCGGATCGGTTTTCGGCGCTGAGTGGGAGAAGTATTCGGTCGAATTCGTAATTCCCGAAGACTGCGGCAATGGCAGGCTTTTACTTACATTGAAAGGTGCCGGCGAGGTTTGCCTGGACATGATTTCGCTTTTCCCTGAAGAGAACTGGAACGGCATGAGGGTAGATCTTCTAAAGATGCTTGAAGAGCTTAAGCCTGGTTTCGTAAGGTTTCCGGGCGGCTGCCTCGTTGAAGGCGACAGCCTGGAGAACGCCTATCGATGGAAGGATACAATCGGACCGGTAGAAGAGAGGAAGGCAAACTACAACCTCTGGGGCTATCACCAGTCATACGGCATCGGATTCTTCGAATATCTCCTCCTGTCGGAACACCTGGAAGCAGAGCCCATACCAATCTTCAACTCGGGCATGTCGTGTCAGGTTCGGGGAGCCGAGTACTGCCCAATTGATGAGATGGACGAATGGATTGAAAATGTTCTTGACTTCATAGAGTTTGCAAATGGGCCAAAGAATTCACTCTGGGGTTCAAAGCGTGTCGAGCTTGGTCATCCCGAGCCCTTCAACGTCAAGTATATTGGTATAGGAAACGAGAATTGGGGCACGGAATATCATGATCGCTTCCCGATGTTCAGAGATGCTGTCAAAGCGAAGTATCCTGAAATCATCATTGTTTTCAGCGGCCCGCCTTCTTATGAAGGAGCTTCATTCAACAGGGCGTGGAGATGGGCAAGAGAAAACGAAGTCGAAATTCTTGATGAGCACATGTATGCCGTTCCGGAATGGATGTTGAGAAACACGGATAGATACGACAAGTACGACAGATCCGGTCCAAAGGTCATGCTTGGAGAATACGCAGCCCACGCGGCCGGGACAAGGAACACCCTTCAAGCAGCAATGGCGGAAGCAGCTTTGATGACTGGCCTTGAACGCAATTCAGACATAGTTTTTATGGCGGCTTACGCGCCCCTATTCAACAGGCCGGGCTGGTCGCAGTGGACGCCGGACCTCATCTGGTTCGACAACGCAAGAGTGTATGGAACACCAAGTTATCATGTTCAGAAACTCTTCAATGAGAATCTCGGAGATGTAGTAATACCTTCTGAGCTTACCGACGAGAATCTCGAGGTTATCGGTTACTGGTTCAAGTCGCTGTACCACGTCTGCGAGTATGATCGTGAAACGGAGAACTTAATCATAAAGATTGTGAATCCATGGCCCGAAGAGAAAGAGGTCAGAGTCGAAATTGGCGAAAAACTTGAGATCAGGGGGCAGGGAGAAGTCATTCTGATGACGTCCGACAGCATCTTCGATGAAAACACTTTCCAGAACCCGGACAAGGTACTGCCCAAGAAATATGATCTATCGGGTCTATCAAACGAGTTTACTTTTACCTTTGCAGAAAATTCCATAACGATACTGAGATTGAAAGCAGTTGGCTTATAGAGTGATTATCTAATTTACTGGGGAGGGAATGAAGTGCAGACAGCCGTAAAAATCTGGCCTAGGAAGATCGGAAAGATTGACAATATGATCTACGGTCACTTCACAGAGCATCTAGGAAGATGCATTTACGACGGCATCTATAACGAGAAATCACCAAAATCAGATTCTAGGGGTTTCAGAAGAGACGTCATGGACGCCGTGAAGAACATAAAATGTCCCATCTTAAGATGGCCTGGCGGAAACTTTGTGTCTGCCTACCACTGGCAAGACGGCATGGGCCCTCTCGAAAAACGCCCTCAACTTCTGAATTACATCTGGGGAGGTGTGGAGTCAAACAGATTTGGGACTGATGAATTCATAGAGTATTGTCGCGAAATCGATGCCGAGCCATATCTGGCCGTTAGTCTAGGAACGGCGACTCTAGACGAAGCAATGGCCTGGCTAGAATACTGCAATCTAGACACCCCGACGAAATTCGCTCGAATGAGAAGAGAAAATGGCCATCCAGAGCCCTACCATGTTAAGTACTGGGGA
>NZ_DJHG01000033.1:0-4011 GCF_002432955.1 Mesotoga sp. UBA5825
CTCACATAGCAGTGAAAAATGGAGTCTGACCCTATTTATTTTTTCCTATTTATTTTACTCTTCCGTATTTTGGCTGTGAATTACTCTTATCAGTTCTGATAACTCATTGCACAACAAGTCCCAGTGTCGTCTTTTGTAGTAGTCTTGTCTCTTGCCCTCACAAAGTACTTTGAATTCACGAAACGATTGCTCCACCTTTCGGCTGAATTCGAACGCGCTCATGGACTTAAGTTTTTCTTTCAGTTCCACGAAATGGTTCCTAAGCAAATTTTTATCAGCATTATCTCCTACCCAGCTATCTAAAGAATTTCTGTGCAGAACCAGCACTTCAGACAAATTGCTTTCCGAACAGTTTTCGCTGTACATTACTATGTATGAGGCAAGCACAATTTGTAGGTAGTCCGGATGGTTTTTCGTGCTTTCGATTAGCGATTTGAGAAGCTTGATTCCACTTGTTCCACTATCTTTATCCAAGCTTGATTCAAGCAAACCCCTAAAGAGTTCAATTATTCTAGTTCTAGCCGTGCTGCCAACATCTGCAAAGTACTTGTGAATAGCTTGAACACAGAACCCGAACCTTCTGTCATCACATTCAATTAACCTTCTATCCACATTGCAAAGAGTTTCTAAGCACCTAATAGCCATTTTGGACATACTCGAAAGGAAGGCACCATTTTCCTTCTTTACAATTGGTGGCAACTTCTTCGATAATAGTTTTGCCCATTTCTTCAGAATAGAAAGTTCGGCTTTATCGGAGATCAATAACTCAATCATATCTGAAGTAGTTACTGCAATGTCTCTGAGGTAGAAGTGTTTGTCAGAAAGGTATTTCTTATATAGTTCAATATCTCTAGACATTCCGGATAGTCTATCATATACGTTATCTAGCAGCAGATTATTATCTGATATACTCCCAAGACTCCCAAGCGTCTTTAGATGATTGCAGACCAGAAGTGTCATTTCTCTATCGTTTCTTTCAAGCATGTGTCTCGTATGGCGTTTAATCCCCCCAAACAAATTGGAAATCAATTCCGTTCTTAGTTCGTCAGGATATCTCCTCTCTTTAATTGCGATTCTTATTACTTCTTCTATGCCTTCATGTATTTTTCTTAGACTATCGAGATCAGAGCTCTGTATATAGCGATGTGCTATGTCAAAAAGAATCCGCAAAGAGTCCTTTGTCTCAGAAGGTTTCCGTGATCTCGAAACAATTTCACTTATTGTGCTATCCAGGGACAAAGATTCAACTATTCTTATGAAGAACGGAATGAGGACCAACAGTAAATATATAGATGATGCAATATAGAATCTTTGCCATGCATTACTCATTGCTGGAACGAAAAAGCCCATGATTAGTGCTCCAACACTAGCGGCCAGTATAAAATAGGTGTCTCCTCGTTTTCTGAAAGTGTCAATGAGCCGGTGTGTGTAGAACTGAGCGGAATGCTGAATAGCAACAAGCGATATTGTAAGTACAAGTGCAATCAATGCGGTCAATGAAGACACAATATTCCCGGCCATTTCTATCATAGAATCGGATACTAGATCATGCCCTATAAGAACGAACTCGCTCCTTGCTGCCGTTAGTGGTTGAAAGAGGGCGAAGACAAAAAGAAACGATAGATACATTAAGTACGTCTTCTTTCGTTTCCATGGAATAAGGCTAACAACAAACAAGCACACGAACAAAGCAATTTCGATCCAGAACACTAACAGATAAGCTTCTTCCATAGTTCACCCTCCAGGTGTGTAACAGAGAAGTTACTTTACAATTTCAAGCCTTTCCATTAAGCCCTAAGTACACCGAATACTAAACACAAACTTTCGATTCCATTGCTCCGAACACATCCCCGATCTGATGTTAACAAGAGCTTTCTCGAGCCTATTTCACGCTGATTAGTACTCTTAGAGATCTCTCGAAATGTCTCAGCATAGCTCTTTGAGAAAGCGGGAATGATTCCAGGATTAGCCAGATTGTTTTCTCTTGCCCTCCTTATCGTAGTTAAGGCTTCTGCAGTATCCTCCAGCACGCCAGATACCATCGAAAATGGGCTTCATGGCGATCGTTATTTCTTCAGCTGTTTCATCGATTCGTACTCCGGGAATTAAGAGCAAATCTCTATCTATAGGATCTTCTCTAGATAGAAGATTACTTTGATAAATCCTGTATCCCTTTACTCCTATAACAGACAGATATATGATTCTTGGATAACCGCAACCCAATCTATCCTGCAACTGTATTAAGATTTTTGTTGCTTCGATAGAAAAGTGTTCAAGAGCTTTGATTCGTATTTTCGGGAAATCATTGTGATCATTGGAGAACGGCCGAGTATCCAGAAGTTCTATACAACCATTACTAAAAAGCTGGACATAAGTGGTCTCAATCTTGGATTTTGAGAAAACCACATAACCTTCGAAATTGTACTTTGCATATTCGTACAATGAACCAAGACTATTAAAAAGCTCATTGCGAATACCGTGATCCCCAAATCCACCAACATAGTCTGTCGATACTGAACCCATACTCTCTGCAGGAATAATGTGAAGCACAACATGCGGCTTTGGTGCGATGGATATTGGTCCGTCACCGCTTTCGATTTTCGCGAGACGATCAAGTCTAAAGTTACGTATTCGCTCGTCCAGAGTAGTAGACGCCGTGAAAGCTTCCCGTATTTGATAGACGTCCATCTGAAATTTTCCAGAATTGGTTCGATAATGGAAGCGGGAGGAACCACCAAGAGTAACCATATGTGGTCCATAAAAGCTTTGTGGTATTTCGATCACGAATACGAAGTGTCCGTTCTGAAGTTGAATTGCCTTGATTTTCTTCCTAATGCGTGGAGCAATGCTATTATCAATAAGATTGTCCATTGTCTGTGTAAGAGCATCTGGATCGTCACATGGTATGCCCGGAATATCTGTTATGACACCTTTTTCTTCTGCTACACCAATCAAGATTCTCCCACCGATAGTGTTGGCAAAAGCCGAAACATCTGCCAGAAATTCCTTCCTTTGGTCCTTGCCTTTTAGGGAAAGATCGACTTTGTAATCCAAGCGGCGGTCTTCACATACCTGGTTGTCTTTGAGCGATATCAGCGTGTTTTCGTCGATAGAATCAAAAGAAACTGCTGGAAAGAACATATGCACCTCCGAATGAAGCCATACAAAACGAAAATGTCTCGCCTTAATATATCATCAAAGAATGAATCTCGAAATGTAGCCTTCTATCGGTTCTTGCAGAAATCCGAGGTTCTCCTGGATATCTATAGAAGGCGGTGGCGCGACTTGGGAGCCCAGATAGTGGCTTGCGGTTTCAAACACCAAGCAATCGCCGAAGATGGTTCGATTCCTTCGCTCACATTCTGCTCGCAATACTCTAGCGTATTCTGTATGAATCCCTTCAGATCAAACTTGTCTACCGGAAATGCAGTTTTCATAGGGCCTCCCATCAGTTATGAATTTGAGTGAGCCTGTTGGACTAAAACAAACCGAACGATCAATCGTTGATCTCTATTCCGGCCTGTTCGAAGGCCTCCTGAATCTTGTTGTCGAATTCCTGCTGCGTTATTGAACCCTCGCAAGCCGAAATCGTAAGTTGAATATTCTGGTACTTTTCGTGCAGGTAATTGACTATCCTCATAACATCCGATGATTTGCCTTTTGGAAGTTTGAATGATAGATGAAGGCTCTCGATAGCTCCCTTGCCATGAGGAAGAACCGTTGTACCTCCCGATGTGGTGTGAGAAGTACCAAAAGACGTCCCGGCACCAGTATCCTTAACCGCTATGTCAACTTTCTTATCACCAGAATCATTTGGATAGATAGTCCCGGGTTCCCTCTCTGCCAGCTCTTTGCACTTGGCAAGCGAAAGCAGCAGCTCCACGCTGGAGAATTGGAGTTCCGGAACAGTTGTTTCCTGCGCGCTCTTCCTGTCGTTGAAATACATGAGTTTGAAACCTCTATCAGTTTCCACGGCCAGTCCGAAAAGCCCGTTCTTCAAGCCTTCAATTA
>NZ_DJHG01000075.1:0-16585 GCF_002432955.1 Mesotoga sp. UBA5825
ATTAAGCATGGCTTGAAGTTTCCTTCTTCACCTTCTTGGCACACTCCGGTCATTTTCTCTGCAAGAAGGATTCCTAATAGCCTAGATCCAGTCAAAATAAGCTTCGTATTTATGCATCAAAGTTGTATTATTTTATCAGGAGCAGTTGCTCCAATTCTATGGGGAGGTGTTTTTCGATGAATAGGCGTTTTCTTTTCGTGCTAATCCTGTCTTTTCTTCTGACTATGTCCGCACTGATCGCCAACACAATCGTTCTGGAGTTCTGGACTCATGAAGATCCGAACAGAACTCCACTTGAAGAACGTTTCATCCGGGAATTTCAGGAGATGTACCCCAATGTAGTTATTAAAAGGGTTACCCAATCTTCGACGAAAATCCAGGAACTCATTCTGACCGCGTTCGCAGCCAACCAGGGCCCAGACATCTTCAATATGTCAGTAGAAGATGAGTTCGCCTATATTGTTAATGGTAGAGTAGCTCCAGTAAATTACGAAGCAGCTGGTTACACAGATAAAGAAGGTCTTTTAGCATCATATCTACCTGGAACTCTCGCTCCAGTAACATATGAGGGCGAGATATACGGGCTGCCTCTCGAAATAACCAACTGGTGTATATTCCTGAACAAGAAAGTCTTCAGAGATGCTGGTCTCGACCCCGAGGTCGACTATCCTAAGACTTGGGAAGAGATGATGGATGTCTCCGAGAAACTAACGATAAGAGAGGGTGAGATTATCACCCGCCGAGGTTTCGACTTCAGATATCCGTATTATCTCGTTGCATTCATGCCTCTGGTTGAACAGATGGGAGGAAAACTTGTAAGCGACGATGGGAAGACTGCAATCATTAACGATGAAGCTTGGCTCAAGTTCCTCGATTATATGGCCGCCTGGGGCCCAAATGGGCGAAATCTCGGGTCGCCCACGTATAAAAACGCAAGAAGTCTTTTCAATATGGACAACAACGACATTGGAATGTGTACATCAGGGCTTTATCAGATAGCTAGAATAAAGGCAGACAATCCTGAGTTCTATGAAAGCGGCGAATTCATGGTTGTCCCCTTCCCACAATTTGAAAACGCTGTGAATCACGTTCCGGCTCACTACTATGGACATTACTACATGGTTAACTCCCAGAAACCTAAGGAGAACCAAGAAATGGCGTGGAAGTTCATATCATACATGCTAAGCCACGCAGAGGAATACCTCGAAAAGGTAGCGATAATAATTCCAACAAACGAACTTCTCGAATCAGAGACTTTCAAGAACTATCCGTACTCAGATGTCTTCATCTCAGACCTTGAAAAGTCAACTGTCGTTTACTTCTCCGAAAGCTCCGCGAAGATCCAGTCGTTGATTAAGGAAGCTGTTGAATCCGTTATGCTAAGCGGGACAAGTTCCCAAAACGCACTCAACACTCTTCGCAGAAAGGTTCAAGAAGTCTTGGACGATCAATACTAGACAATTCGCCCGCCGAAAGGCGAGCATATTAATATCGAAAGGGGTGAGCCTTACCTTTGAGACATATCTTCAATCGGGGTATAGAGCACAAAAAGGCAAGGTGGGGCTGGTTCTTTGTTTTACCATCGCTGGCTTTCTTTGCTGTTTTTTCGTTCTACCCAATCATAAATGCTTTTTATACGAGCCTCTTCAGAAAGAGACTACTTGATCTTCGTCCACCAACATTTATCGGTTTTTCAAATTACGAGTACCTGCTGAAATCCCCAGACTTCTGGAACTCGGTGAAAGCAACATTCATTTTCACTTTAGGCACATTCATTCCCATTGTTGTATTCAGTCTTCTTCTTGCAGTTTTGATAATGTCAAGGCGAAGATTTCAGAAATTCTTCCAAATGGCGTTCTACTCTCCGGCCGTTCTCTCTTCTGTGGTCTCAGCAGCGATCTGGTTGCTGATTTTCGATCCAAGGGGTCTGGCCAACACAACAATGAACACGTTGTTAGGAACCGTGGGGAAAGACTACAAGTGGCTAGCAACTGCAGGTATGGTAAGATTATCCACAATACTTGTCTATTTCTGGAAATATATCGGTTACTTCACAATCATTTATATAACGGGGCTCGCAAGTATTCCGCAGAGTATGCACGAAGCAGCTCAAATAGACGGTGCCAATGGCTGGAAAGACTTCTGGCACATTACTCTCCCCTTGCTGAAACCTACAACTGTTTTAGTGTCGATAATGTCGATGCTGCAATGTCTCAAGACGTTCAGCACGCAGTACCTTTTCACCCAATCAGGAGCCCCTACTGAACCGATCAACGTCATTACATTGAACATTTACAACACAGCAATAAGAGATCACAACATAGGTAGGGCAAGCGCTATGAGCGTTTTGCTATTCGCTATTATGCTATTCTTCACCTGGATTCAGTTTAGGGTAAGCCGATCGGGCGGAGAAGTCGATTATTAGGGGGTGCTGATGAAGACCATTAAGAAGCAATCATTTATCGTCGATGTCTTGATTTGGGCCTTCCTGATTCTAACCGCCATTGTAATCCTTGCACCGATTATATTCATGTTTACCGCATCTCTCATGCCATCGAGAGATATCCTTAAGATGCCTTATCCGTGGATACCCAAAGATCTCTACTGGCAGAATTACTGGCAGGCCTTGAGGGGAAACGATGGGAGTTTCATTTTTCCTAGAAATATTCTTAACTCTTTCATCGTAGCCGGGGTAGTATCGATTTCTACCGTTTTTCTTTCCGCCCTCACAGGATATGGATTGGCGAAGTTCCCTTTCAGGGGTCGAAATCTTGTCTTTCTGCTGATAATGGCCACAATGATGATCCCCTTTGAAGCCATCATGATTCCTCTCTATCTGGTAGCCACATCACTGAAGATTCAAAACTCCTATATAGGACTGATCCTTCCATTTCTAATGAACGCGTTCGGCATCTTTTTGATGAGACAATACCTTATCACGTTTCCAGACGAGATAATTGATGCCGCAAGAATCGACGGTTCCGGTGAATTCAGCATCTTCTTGAGAATAATACTCCCCAACAGCGCGCCGGCTATCGCGACTCTGGCAATTCTAACATTCAGAACCCAGTGGGATAATCTTCTATGGCCGCTATTGATTTCGCAAAGCGAGGAAATGAAGACCATTCCCCTTTACATCGTCAAGTTCGCAACGGAAAAGCACACAAATGAAGGTGCGATGATGGCCGCTGCAGTCATAGCAAGCATTCCAATCCTTGTTCTCTTCCTGGCGCTGTCCAAATATTTCGTCAGTGGTGCTTCACTTCATTCTTCGCGAAAGGGATAACCGAAGAGGTATCTTGGTTCGATTATTCCAAAGAACGAGCCTTTCAGGGAGAACACTTCCTGAAAGGTTTCTTTATCAATGACGGAAACGGAATCATCAAACCGGCACAAAAGAAGCTTTCTGCCCTGCCGCCAGTCAAATATCGGCACTAACTCTCTCAAGGGTCTTTCAACTTCCAGACTCTCCTTCAGGGTGTGGTCGCTCTCGTCATATATTAGAATCCTGCTTCCCAAAGAGTCAACGACGAAGACTTCTCCATCAAGAACTGCAACATCCATAGCGTAACCAACAGGAATCCCTTGTCTTTCTTCCAGACCGAACGTGCCTATCTCGAATATCAGAACGCCTTTATTAGCAGCAGCAACGTAGAATGCTCCTTTGTATACGGCAACCGCATTAATGGTCAATCCACTTTCCAAATCGTTAATATAACGCGGATGAATCTGATCAATCAGCTCAAATCCGCTATCACCTCTTCTCACAACAAACAGTCCATCGAGTTCACTGCCGACCAGAACATAATCATTGCAGTACGACACTGAGTTTGTCCACCCCTTCAACGGGATGGTTTGGACATGCCTATAGAAGAGCGGTCCATAGAATTTGAAGACTTTCAAGCCAAGCGTTCCATCTGCAACGAACACCTCCAGTCTCTCAATATCTACATCTATTGCTTCGCAGTGAAAAGTATCAACTACACTCAACTTCTCTTGCTGATTGGCTGGCAGCACCGCAAATCCTCTATCTCTTAGTACATTGAAGATCAGACCGCCGGCGAAGACTCCTCCACTAGACAAAGAAGGAACTGGAAGAATCCGAACCTTCCATTCGTAGTCGTTTAGTGATACTTCTACAAGCCCGCCGAATCCCATTCCGAAGTAGAAAGTTGTTGAGCAAAGACATGAACTAATAATGATAATTGCCAGTAGAGGAATACTTCTTTTCATAGCACCACCTCCAGTTAAATTCTAGTACGTTTCTGGAGAAAAACACTTTCAATTGCGAACACTAGCATTCACGAGATCACTTCGCCCTCTTGATAATGACGCTTAACCTCAGAGACGATAGGATATATAATTGAAGAGAGGTGATTATATGGGTAAGAAGGAATTTCTGCGAAAGATCATCTCCGAAGGACGAAGCGCCGATCAAATTGCAGATCTTTTCGGAATAACGGTGGACAAACTTGAGAGATACCTGGAAGATCCCTCACAGTCAAGGCTTGCAGTTGCAGAGGCGATAACAGAACTCAGGAGGTTGGAAGCTCTTCCTCTAGAAACAAAAGAAGACATTTTGCTTTTCTCCTTCAAAGTGATTCTGGAGTCTATTAACTTCCTTTTCGCTGATATTGAGAGAGCCGCCTGTGAGAAAACAGAAGAGCGACTGTCTGTCATGATCAGAAAACTCATCGATGGAGCTTACCTTCTTCTTGCGATCTCAAGACTGGAAAAAGCCGGGGAAACTCTTCCCTCCCTCAGGCTGGATCAAAGATTTCTGAGAGCTTGCCAAAATAGAGCGCTTATTGCCGAAAGATTATTGGATCTCGCCGAGCTGATAGACCTGGAGATCGAGCGCTGATTCGGTGTTTTCCGGAAGCTGCAAATCGCCTTCATTAAGTGTAGTATAATCAATTTGGAAGCTACTTTAAGTGAGGGATATATCTTGTCTGATTCTCGACATCGGGAATTCATTACTTTTTTGTCTTCTGAAGACGTTATTGAGAAAGCAAACGAGAGTCTTGAGGGTAAGAGCTGGATACCACTTATTGAGACCTCAAACGCTGCTCTGATATCTCTCAAGACACCAATGGTTGCAACACTTTTCAAGAGATTGTTTGATACTAAGTACGCTTTCATATACAGAAGCATCGAAGGTCAGCTTATCTCAGCATCATCTGAGAGTACAGTTGCCCTCGTTGAGACGCTTGTCCTGGCGGCAACAGAACGTCCGGTTTTCGAGGAGAGCTTCATGAGCTTCCTGGATTTCTTCAAAGAAGCACCTCAGATTTTGGAGAGAATAGTCGTTCATTACGCCAATAGAATTGTGAATCAATCAGACTCATTCGTTACAGGGTTAAGGGATCTCAAAATTCTATACGAGAAGGTACGTAGAAGGGCAGAGCAATTCGGAGTGAACCTTCCCCTAAGCGAGTTTGTTTCAAGTGTATTCGGCCTTGATACAACTCTACTACCGTTGATCGAGTCGGATCTCGTAGATTTTCTCGCGAAATTCCCCCCGACTGAAGAAGGGGTTTTCAGATTCCTCGACAATCAGATCAAACTCGCCGTTGGTGAATACGACGAAAGTAGTGTAGAGATACAATTATCAAGGCTTGAGACAATAATTAGGGAAATTAAACGATACTGTTCAACCTTCATGAAATGGTTGACAGTGCCAGACAATCTCTTCATAGCCTTCTTGGAAAGGGGAATTCGAAAACACGGTACGCTTGCTACATGGTTAGAAGGAATAAAAGAGGCAAGAACCGAATATGGTCTATGCCAAAGCCATTGGGAAGAAGCAAGAAAGTGGTACTTCGAAAAGATAAGTGCGAGGATCTTGCCGTCATTCCAGAAGTCGATGGCTGGTTGGGCTTGCTGGACAATCGTCGAGGAGCGACAGATAAAAGAGCCGCTGGCTCACGCTGGAGAAACAATGAGGTATTCTGCAAGAAGAAGCGAGTTCCGCATAATAAAGGCAGAAGAAAGCGGTGGCGTCTACGTCCTTTGCTCTATTGACGAGCTCACTGTCTCATCGTTGGGACTCATGAAGGGCGGGAGAAACTTTCCATTCAACTCGATAAGAACACAGCTGGAAGAGCTAAAACTCTCGAGAGAAGCTTTTCTCGACAGCAAGGATGCTTTGTTCGTCGGATATACCTGGAAATACCTTCTCCCTGGAGGCGGACCGGATAAGGAAGCGAAGAACAATGAAAGGATCGAGTGCTTCAATTATTATGTTGTCACCGTTTCTGCTACAGGTTTTGGAGTACCCCTAATTAAACTTTTCTTTGCGAAAGAAGAGAGCGCAAGAACATTCATAGAGTTCTTGAGAGAGGCAAGGGTTATGTCTACGTGGAAGGAATACCCACAAAACGGTCTTCCAGCGTCACTAAAAGCGAAGCAGAAGAATCGTTCGGAGTATCAGAGCGAGAGTAACGCCGAAGACAAGGATCAGAAGACGGTAGAGGATCTAATCATAGAAAGGCTTATCGAAGAAGACGCCGAAGAAGAATCTGAGGGACCTGAAGTACCGGAAACAAAGAATAAGCCGATATCCGCAGACTTGCTGGAGAAGATCAATTCTCTCCACTATGAACTTGAATGGTCGGTTAAGCGGATGAACGAAATCGAATGGAACTATTGCTTTCCAGAGCTGGATACGGCTGAATTGGGTCGTGTGAACCTTCCAGAAATGCCCGAAGAGAGAGATGGATTTAAAGAACTGGAAGAAAAGATTGAATCCCTTGCTGGAAAGGCAAGGAAGACCGTCTTCAGGATTCTCTCATCTGAGCCCGAGAGAGAGTTCACTCTTCAGGAGCTGGGATTGACGTTCTGGAGCGTTTTCGTTGTCGCGCCCAAGATAACAAGTGGGGGAAAGCCTCTTATAGAAGTGATTAGCGGCGATGTACCGAAGCTTGTTTGGGGAACGAATTTCGATGAAGAAACGAGGGATTTGCTTAGAGCGAGATTCGCTTCAGAAGAATGATGGAAAGTTGAAAGGAGATATCAGTGGATTACCATCCCATGTTTGAGGCGATAAGAGCCGGAACGGCGGTTCCCGTCGATTATGTTAAGGAAATTGTAACGGGTCGAGAAAGATACACTCAGGAAATTGAAAGCGACATAGATTATGTCCTCACCGGAAAGAGCAAAGTCAGAGTCTTTCTAGGCGAATACGGTCTGGGCAAGACTACCCTCGCAAGATATGCCGAATATGTCTCCAGAGAAAGAGGAATGATGATATCTTGCCTTTCCGAAAAGGACTATGACACCCTTCACAAACAGGATGAGTTCTTCAGGTCTATCATGAAGAATATGTCAATGGTCGGTATCAACGGCAATCCACTTAAGATATTCCTTAGGGCCTGGGCAGAGAAAACACTCGCTGAACTCGAAGAACTGAAAATAGCAAGTGATGATGTTAGTAATGTGAGGGAGTATCTATCTACCCGTGACAATTACGATCCCAATGGAATGTTCTCTCATTTCTGCGCGGCTTATGTTGCGAGCGCTGGGAAAGGAGCTCCCGGCGAAGAGTTTTACGCCTACCTGGTAGGAGACAACGTCGACAGAAGAACCATGAAGAAGCACGGAATATACCACTTTTTGCAAGACGACGGCTGGAACTTCTTGAGGTCTTTCACATCGCTAATGGACACTTTGCAGGTTCCAGGACTAGTTGTGATCATGGACGAGCTTGAAGCAACTATGAACAGAAGGAGAGACGTAAGGGATAGGACTTTCAACCAGTTAAGGGAAATAATCGACAAGATGTCTTCTGGTTTTCTTCAAAAGAGTTATTTTCTTTGGTTAGGAACGGACGCATGGTTTGAGAACAAACATAGAGGCATAGCCTCTTATCATGCACTCTATGACAGAATGAAAAACATATCAGGTGACAGCAGCGGAAAGACAGTTATCCTTAACCTTGATCCCTTAAGTAAAGAGGACTTAAGAAAACTGATCAGAAGAATAAAATCGCTCTACTCAAGTTGCTACTCATATGCTGCAGACTCCTCTTTCGAAGAGAAGACTCTTGAGACTCTAATGAAACAATACACTGGAATTGACGGAAAGCTCAGACCGTCTGTTAGGGAAGTCACCAAGCTTACTGTCGAACTTCTAGACTCTTCAAGACTAGGGAATGAGACAGACACGATCGGGAATACCGACTCTGTAAAGGCTGCTGATAACTTGTGGTAGTCGATCCAAGACTTAATCAGAGACTAATCGACTTGTTCTCATACAGATATCGCTGGCAAAGCTTGAGGGAGATCCAGAACAGAACAATTCCTCCTATTCTTGATGGGAAGAATCTGTTACTGATAGCCGGAACTGCATCAGGAAAAACAGAAGCCGTAATGATACCGGTGGTCAACAGACTTCTCGAAATCTCTGCGGGACTGAAATGCATCTACTTAGCTCCTCTAAAATCATTAATCAACGACGTTTCATCTCGTCTTGAGCTGATGTTGAGACCTTTCGGGCTAACTGTCGGGAAATGGCATGGAGACCTCACACAGTCGGAGAAGCTCACCGTGGCAAAGGAAGCTTCAGTTCTTGTAACAACTCCTGAGTCAGTTGAGGGAATCTTCTTGAGTGACAACAGAGAACTGCTTTCTTGTCTCGAGTTTATAATCATTGACGAGGTCCATGCCTTCATTGACTCTCCAAGAGGAGCTCAACTCGCCTCTCTGATGGAGAGAATCAAGATACTCTCCGGCATTGATCAACAGAGAATCGCGATGTCGGCAACGGTTGGGAACCCAGAACTGCTGCTAGAATGGCTAAACGGAAGTTCAGACAGAGAATCGGAATTGGTGGTAGATGAGAAGAGAAACAAAAGAACAATCGAGGTTCTTACCGAGAAAGAAATCTCTCCCGCTAAATATCTTGAAAAGCTTCTTACGGAAACTAACGATAAAGTACTCGTCTTTTCTTACTCAAGGTCTAAGGCAGAGGAGTTTGCAGCACAAGCGAGATCGATAGATATAGACACCCCGGTCCACCACAGCTCTGTGTCCAAGTCTTTGCGAGTAGAAATCGAAGAGGAATTTAAGAAGGACAGAAAGCTGAGGGCCATAGTCGCAACCTCAACTCTGGAAATGGGTATCGATATTGGTGATATTGATAGAGTGATCTTCCTGGAGATCCCACCATCAACTGCTTCGTTCCTTCAGAGAGCCGGACGGGCAGGAAGGAAAGGAAACAAGTCATCGGTTTCGGTCTTCATAGAAGATCCGCAAAGTCTTTATAATCTTCTTGGAATATCGCAGATGCTGGCCGTAGATTCGGTCGAACCTCTTAAGCCTAGCGATTATCACTTACCGTTGTTGGGTCACCAGTTGATCGGTCTTACACTAAACAGAGGTTCGCTTTACCATGATGATCTCTCAATACTTAAGAGAGCCTTCCCTTTCAGAAAAGTCGAGACTGAAGACTTCAATATTCTTTTGAAGCACCTGATCGACGAGGCTTTTCTTGCAAAGACTGGCAGATCGGTAACACAAGGTGCCTCAACAGCAGAAATTGTCGGCAGCGGGAAGGAAAAGATGGATTTCGTAGTTCTCTTCCCGGGAGGGTTTGAGTACTCTGTGATATTCAACGGACATGAGATCGGGAAAATTCACCCGGCCGTCCTGAGCAGTTCTTCTGATGATGAAATGAGTTTTCTGCTCGGCGGTCGTTCATATTTGGTCAAGGAAGTCAACTCAAACAGGAAGACCGTTCATGTAGTTAAGGGTAGCAGTGGCAAACCGCCCTCGTGGTTTGGGGGAAGCTCCTTGATGACGAAGGAGTTCGCAAGAGCTATAAGGTCTTCTCTCCTTGAAATGAGAATTCCAGATGGAATGCTTCTTTCTCCGGGCGCTTCGCAAATACTGCTTGACTTCGTTGACAATCACAGAGCTTCGCCAAATCTGATTTCCCTTCGAGAATCCAATAAAAGAGTGATCATTGAGACGTTTGCGGGCGATTTGTCCAACATCTTTCTATCCCTGTGTATAAAGGCAGTTTCTGGCCTCAAATCGGTAAGTGCGAACTGGCACAGTGTTGTGATAAAAAGAGGTGTCGACATTGATGAGCTGCATGAGATGCTTCTCGCTATCTCAAGATTGGAAGTTCGTGAAGTCTCGGGGATTCTCTCTACCTTTCTCCTGGCCAATCCTTCGGAGCTGAAGAGACAATACGAGCTCTTCGGCGAAAAACTTGAAAGATACGTTCCAAAGGAGCTTCTAGTGAAATACGTAATTCACAGGCTATTTGACTCTTTGCTTCTGAGTGAGCTAGCAGGAGCCGTCATAGAGTGATCCAGTAACCCTGGTCCGTTCTTTTCTGTATTCGTTTGATATAGGGGCCACAGCCCCCAAGAAGTAGTTATCAGTCTTCCTCAAAACCCTCTTCCATCTCTACCACAGAATCATTCAATCTCTCAAGATCACCCTTTAGATCGAGAATCGAGGCTTGAAGCTCGGGAAGGCGAGCGACGATTTCGTCAAGACCGTCGATCCAATCCTCAATGCTTGATCTCAACTCTGTCACTTCGTCCTGCTCCATGTCAGGCAACGCTTCATGGAGTTCTTGAACATCTGCATTCTCAAGCTCATCGAAAAGCTCCTCAACTAGATCAAGGATTTTCTCTATGTTTTGCACCTTTGCCACTCCTTTCGGCTTCAGCTTCTATACTGACAGATGTTATCACAAGTCCAACGTTTTTTGTACAGTGAGAAGCTCCAATTTCCAATTTCGATATTCTTCTTGAACAAAGTCGAAATGGAAGCGCCGATTTGATTATTCGGGTAGTCATTTGAGATGAAGAAGAGTGTAGGACACTCAAGCGTCTCAAGACTCATAGGCAATGAAAAGAAGCGGCCGCAAGGGCCGCTTCCGATACCCAATCAATTATCTCTCGGGGAATCCGTAACCGATAGCTTCGTTCCACCAGTCGGGATACGGTGAAGATCTGAAGTTGACATATCCGAGAGCGTAGTTACCCAGAAGTCTGTCACCAAGAAGCTTCCATTCTTCAAACCATGCAACCGCATTCATGTAAGCGTAGTTTGAAACGAAATCGATCGCTGCTTCAGGATCTGAATCGTACATCTCAGTTGCTAGCTCCAGCACTTTCGGAGTGACCTTGTAAACGACTTCCAGTTTAGGATCTCTGTAGTTCCTGATATCCTGGATCGCAAGGTTATAGTGAAGCTCTGCCATTTGCTGTACGTAGGAGCTAACCCACCAACCGGAATCTCTTCTGAACTCTTCATATCTGCTTCCAGTTTCGTAGAACTTCGGAAGTTCCCTCATGATTGGCCACAGAGGAACGATGTAAGCTGTGTCCGGTGCACCGTAGCCATACCAAGCAATTCCCTTGAACGGGTCTGCATAGGCGGAGTTTGTCTGCCCGATATGGACGTAGCAAGTCCTGTGCATGTTGATGCTTCGTTCCCAGGTTCCAGTTCTACTTGTGTTTGCGTATCTGAGAGGATCGCCCCAAGGTCCGGCAGCAAGTCCTACCGTAAGATCGTAATCCGTTCCCTGATAGTAATCGCCCTTAATCACAAATATGTCGTGAACCGTAAGCAGTCTGTCAGGCTTCACTGAAAGAGGGAACCTTACGTCGTGAGGGCTAAGACCCAGAGACGGGGCTACCAGATCGAATGCTCTCCACTCTCTTCTAGTTGCATAAAGGTTGTCGTTCGGAGCGTAGATCTCTGCTATGTTGAAGGGCTTACCTGAACTGGGATCGTACCAGCCCTGGTCAACTGCAAAAGAAACGATATTCGGGGAGGCCATCACGTTCTCTGTATCTTCGAAATCGACTTCCATGATCCTTGCTCTGTTTGCAGCAACTGTGAAGTGATCACTAGGGATTCTTACGCCAACCCAGAGGTCTCTTCCATAGAATTCGACGATCCAGCATTCTTCGCCGTCAGCAACGGTCATTGTCTCTCCACCGCCGCCAACAGTACTCCATCCGTACTGCTCAACGAGATCTCCCATTATTCTAACTGCTTCTCTTGCTGTGGAAGCTCTCTCAAGAGCGATATCCTGAGCAGTCCAGCAATCAATAATTCCCATGCTGTCTGTCCAGAGAACCTTTCTTACTTCCTTGCCGTAATCGGTGCTTGTGTCGATACTAAATGTGGACTCACTAACGGCAACTCCTTTCTCATTCATGAAGGAGTATCTGGAATGGAAATACTGGTATGTGTGGGGGACCTGTGGGATCTGACCGATAAGTGTTCCCCTTGTTCCAATATTCACTTCGGGATAGTTACCGTAATCGATGTAGTTGTGGGAATCGAGAACGATGTCTCTCATGGAACCTTCCGGCCAATCCATCGCCGGAATGATCCAAAGACGGAAATCCGCACTTGTGGAGTCATCATTGTGCGTAATTATGGTGGTTCCATCAACCATTGCATCTTTGCCAACACCAAGTATCGTACATGCCATTGCCGCACTTCCAAAGCCGATCAGTGCAACAATCAGGATCATAAATGCCTTCTTCATAAAACAACATCACCCCATCTAATAAGTATAAGTGTTTCGGTACTCCGAACTATTGCTAGCTGAATTTCTTCAGCGCAATTCCCACCTCCTCGCCAAGAAAGCGCATAGCCGGTTGAAACTTCCGGCTATGCGACACAATTAGGATTATCTTAGTGCTTCAAGGGCGTCTTTCCATTCCTGAGGATAATTCGTACCACCGAAATTAATTCTGTCAGCAGTGTATTTTCCTAGGAGCGTATCACCAAGCTTCAACCAATCGGTCTGCCAGGCAACGGCGGTGTTGTATGCATAATCGCTAATTATCGCAATTGCTGCCTCACGATCGGTTTCATACACCGAGGCCGCAAACTCCTGAATCTTAGGCACAGTTTCGTAGATTGCGTGCATTTTCGGATCTCTAAACTCTCTGAGATCTACGATAGCATCCTTGAATCGTAGTCTTGTCATCTCTTGCACGTAAGTACTTGTCCACCAACCAGAGTCTCTTCTGAATATCTCGTATCTGCTTCCGTTTTGATAGAATTCCGGAAGCCTTTCCATAGACGGCCAGAGAGGTGTGTGATACTGAGTTCCCCCTGCACCGTAACCGAACCATACCAACGATCGAATTTCGGGGGGGAGCCAGCTCTTGATCTGACTGATCTGAATATAGCAGCTCAGCGGTATACCTATCGCTCTTTGCCTTCCGCCAGTAACATAGCTTGCAAATGGATCGCCGAAGGGGCCTGCTCCGACTCCTTTCGTAAGGTCGAATTCCGTTCCTTCGTACCAGTCGCCAGATATTGTGAAGATGTCAAAAACGGTAAGCTTTCTGTCAGGCTTGACCCACAGTGGATAGTGTACCTGACCATATTCCAGCTCCAGTGAAGGAGCAAACCAGCTCAGTGCTCTCCACTCTCTAATATTCATACTCGTTCGCGGCGCATAGATGTCAGCAGGCCTGAAGGGCTCTCCTGAATCAGGATCATACCAACCTTGCTCAACTGCATAAGAGATGATATTCGGAGAATGCATAACGTTCTCGGTATCTTCGAAATCGACGTCACGGATTCTCATCGTATTTGCGCCAACATATACACAGTCATCGGGAAGCCTTAAGGCTATCCACAAATCTCGACCATAGAACTCGCAGATCCAGACTTCCTCTCCGTCTGTTACATTGATGATCTCGCCCGAACCATACCAGCCATACTCCTCGACAAGATCTCCCATTATTCGTACGGCCTCTCTTGCAGTCGTTGCTCTTTCGAGCGCGATATCCTGTGCCGTCCAGCAGTCGATCATACCTAGGGCATCTCTCAACTCTCTCCTACCACCTGCGGTGGATTCTCCCATTGCCACTCCCATTTCGTTAATGAATGAATATCTGGAATGGAAGTACGCGTAGGTGTGCTCCACTTGGGGGATCTGGCCAACAAGAACCCCCCTGTCGCCGACTTCAACGTCAGGATAATTGCCGTAATCGATATAGTTGTGTGAGTTGATTACGATATCTCTCATAGAACCTTCCGGCCAGTCCATCGCCGGAATTATCCACAGACGGAAGTCTGCTGAAGAAGAGTCATCGTTGTGTGTGATAACAGTAGAACCGTCAGCCATCGCATCTTTGCCCACCCCTATAATCGTGCAGGCGAATGTTAATCCACTTAGTACGATTATCGCTGCCAGGGCCAGAATCTTTCTTGCTTTGATGCTCATAAATACCCCCTTGGAATTTACGGAACCGTTGAAGGCACCGTGGTTTGAGAATCTCAGTTTTCAAAGACTCTCGATTTATCGGCTTTTGATGGATCATGTAGATAGTATCCCGTACCGTTTTCCATGATTTCAGCGTATCCGGGGAACGAAACGCTCATTGCCTTTTCCGGGAAGAATTGATTCATCCAGTTAATCGCTTCAAGAGTTCCGGAAAGATGTCTTCCAACTCTGTAGTCTAGAGGTGCGCCGATGATTGTATTTCCCAGTGCATCCTGGAACCCTTCTTTGATATCGTAGTCGCAGTAAAGAAGACCCTTCTCCGCTGCAGTCTGAAGGAACTCATCGATACCTTCAACCATGAGGTCTTCTGTCATCTTTCCAACCACTCTGTCGATAAAGGGCTCAGGTGTCTCCATTAGCAGAGCAAGAGTGTCGCTGAAATCTCCAACTTCTCTGTGAGTCAAGCCCCTAAGGTTCTTCGGTGAGGCTTCAATCTTCATCGGGAACTGCGTTGCACTCAGCATCATTGCCGCCATCATTCCGATGTCCATTGCGTCATCATGTGCAACGTATGTACTCACTACTGGATACATCAGGGATGCTTCGTGGTAATCAAAGAAGATATCGATTTCTTCATTTCTTAAGAGCTCCATTATTGCAAACGAGATTCTTTCTGTCAGCGTTCCGTCAGGTCTACCAGGGAAAGTTCTGTTCAGATTTCTAATGTCCTGGTAAGCGAGGTTCTGACCGGATGGATAATGAACGTAGGTGAATGGATCGGGCCATTGATCGAGCGGGTTGGTTCCTCTATCCCCTATCCTATACTTCTGCTCACCCCACGGCGTCTCAACCGAGAAGTACTTGGGGTAAGCATTGCCGAGCATTCCAAGTGTCGACGCACTCATGTTTGCATGCGGGATGATATAGACTTTTCCGCTTTCGACCTTTATGTTCTCCATAACTACGTAAGCAGCAACAGTCGTGATTGGTTCGTAAGGGTGAGTCCCACCCAATATGAGCATCGAACCTCCAGGAACGCCGGAATCATAGATGTAGATTGGAGTATCGCCCCAGGTTCCCTTAAGACTTGGAAGGTATTCGCTCAGCATGATTCGTTCCGTGAAGTCCTCCGAGACAACAACCGTCTCTTTGTAGTGTCTCAGTTCCCAGAACTCAATCGCGCCGAGAACACCCAATATGCCTGAGAGGGCAAGGAAGAGGATTTTAAGGCTAATAGAATTCTTCATATCACTCACCCCTCACTTGATACCAATTATTCTGAGAATAAAGGTCATTATCACATACGAATAAACAATATCGTAAACCCAGCCCTTCCGTCTCTCCCTTTTGAAGAGGTTTCGAAGAAGAAGAAAGGCAAAAACGCCGGTCATTATGAAGTATAAGTAATGTATCACTGTGTCAAGAAAAACAAGCATCATCTCACCCCCATCAATAAACAACAAGGAAGCTTAGCTGGTTTGGGAAGATTAGCATCAGCAATCCAACTGCGCCCATAAACAGCCAGGGAACGGCAATTGCCTTCAAGAAAGACATGTAGCTCCCTTCGTATCCCACCGTTTCAACAGTAAGCCTTCCAACGATTCTGGAAGGAGGCAGGCAATCACCAAGTGGGAATAGAAAGCTGAGGGCTGCAGCGGTAACGGTTACATTTAGACCCATAGAGTTAAAAAGGAATATTATTGGTGTACCAAGAATAATCGCACTTCCATAGCTGAGAGCTCCTTGAGAAAAGGGAGCAAAGATAAGCGCAGTAACATAAATGAATGCCATTGGAAGCGTGATGAAAGTTATTGCAAGAAGACCTTTTACACCCGTTGCAGCCATAATGTTAACAAGAACGCCGACACTTATCACGGTGGCAAGAAGCGGGAAGACCTGATCTACAGTCTTCACCATAACTCCGTACCATCTCTTAACCTTCCAGCGGTCCCGATCCATCATCACAGAAACAAAGGCACAAATCATGAAAGTGAGGGGAAGTCCAATGACAGGTATGCGGAACGCAGCATACTGCATCAGAAGAATTATTACGATCAACGCAACGAAAGGAAACAAAATCTTTCCCCAGTTCATTCCTTCAGGTGGTTCTGGAAGCTCCGATAGAATCGCTTCTTTTGATTTCCTAGAAGGTGTTTTGCTCAGCCCCGTATAAACGATCGTGAAGAGAGCAATTACCACAATCGGCACCAGCAAAACAACATTGAAGCCGACATATGGCATGTTTGCCTGAGCTGCCATCAACATCGCCCACAAATTGATTGGCGGAGCGACTGCTGCAAGCATAGCAAACAGATAAATGAAGGCAGCAACTCTCTTTTTGGAAAAACCCATGTAGTTCATGACA
>NZ_DJHG01000097.1:0-8755 GCF_002432955.1 Mesotoga sp. UBA5825
TATTTATTACATGGTTGCGCTCATCGAGCTTGTATCTTTCCGATGGTTTCATTTCAACACTTCCCAATAGCCTTTTTTTGTTGCCCCTACATGGCGTATGCGATTCTGTTCTTTGAGCTTTCTCAGATGATATTTTATACCATCCTCGCTCAATGCCAGTTCTTGTGCCAGTTGACGACGGGTAATAGATGGTTTCTCCCTTAGCAAGAGAACGATTTTTTCTTGGGTAGTTTCTTGGGTAGCACTACCCTTGCTACTTACTTTTCCCCGCATTGTATCCAGATAATTATCGGAAAATGGGAATTCCACCCAGAGATCATGTCCTTCCAGTTGAATACTGGGAGGCGGCGAATCCGAACTACGGCAAGCTGAGAATATTCGTTCAATCCCCCGACCCCAGGATTCAATTTCCCCGGAGCGGAAAAAAGCGTTTGCCACATCCGGATTATAGGGATGGGATGCATGTGCGCCCAATAATGTTTTCAAACTCCACCCTTCAGGCAGTACTGCAGGATTCCAGATTTTCAGTTTGTTCTCATAGACCCGAATCTGTATTGGCGCAGGCACTGAATAATCCCTATGAACCAGCGCATTAAGTATGGCCTCGCGCAACGCCTCGTAAGGTACTGGGAACCGCTCGATTCTCTGAAGACCTTCATAGATGATGGCGGCTTTCATGTATTTGGTTCGAAGTAGATCAATTACTGTATGTGCCTGTGAAAAAAGAGAGCCGTGAATTTCATCATGATAGGCAAGTTCAGACTCTGAAACAAAAAAGCCAATTTTGATAAAAGCCCCGGTGATAAACCGATCAGGATCTTCATGGAAGAGCAGTACAGCCGATCGTTTCAGGTATGAGCCTTCAGTTAATTTAAGCTTTTCAAGCAGCTCCGGATCTGCTGCCGATAAATCCGCATCACTTAAGCGTCCGCTGACGGTAGCCAGCTCACGAAATTTTTTGAGGCTCACCAAAGACAAATCATTTATTGCAACCCCTGGCAGGGGTACAGAATCCCATGTGCGTCCCTGTTTCTGTAGCAGAAAACGATCCAGCGCGGCGCCTTTGATTTCCTGCAGGGTACTGCCGCTACGAATGTAGTAATGACCCCGATAGCTAATCGGGTTGGTGTAGGCAGGCACATTAACTTCCAGCAATTCTGCTCCTTCTTCAGCAAGCAGGTTTACTTCGACAATTATTCCCAAAAGATCACGGATTTTATTGGGTAATTCCTCCATCAGCTTTGCACTTTCAGCAACACCGACTGCCTCACCTCGATCATTTTTGCCGATGATCAGAGTGCCTCCATGAGAATTGGCAAAACCACAGACCCAGCGCAGATAATCATCACGCCAGGATTCTTTAAATTCAACAGCTTGGTTTTCCTTGCTCATGTATTGATCTCCTTGTTTTGATGGTTTTTCATTATATCTCAACTTATGCACTCGATTTTAGCAAAAAAAAGGAATCCCTATTTGTCCTGATAACGCAGGCCATAAAAGCTGCGTCGCAACTAATTTCCCGAATTATCGTTGCAGCTCAAAATGTACCTCTCTACTTCTGCAAAGTACTGTCTGATCCATTGACTGAATTGTTGCACTGCTATTCCAGTTGCTAGAAAGCTGTTGTAATACTTTGAACACAAACTACACTCACCCAGCGTCATTGCATAGAAGGCTATCCTGATATAGGAGCTACAGAACGAAACGTGATTACCTATTTCTGTAATTTGACGATCCGCTTCAGCGAGATACTTTCTCGATTTCTCAATGAGCTTATTCTGAATGGAACTCCCTCTTTGATGATCGATTGTAGCTAATACCTCATCAACAAGATTCAGCTTGGCCTCTACAGATAAGAGAACTGCGTCGTTATCGTCAAGTTCTTGTATTAGGTCTTCCATATGATCAACGACTTTCGTCAAATATCCGGGCCATTCAGCCTGATTCATCTCTTTCTGAAAGAATCGTGCAGCAAACAATCTGTTGTTCTCCCATTGCCACCTCTCATAGACGAAAGGTTCACCGAGACTTAGAACTTTCCGATCAATAGAATCAATAGAGTCGCGAAAAAACGAGCACAGCTCACCGTATATTTGTCTGAAAGGCTCAATGAGATTTGAATCTGCTAATCGGGTAAGTATGTAGAATAGTTCTTTGTTCAACTCGAATAGTTTTTCAAATGGCAACATACTAATTTCTTCCCATTTCTGCCTAACTGCATACAAAAGTGTCAATAGTTGAGTCAAGTTATCATGAACGTCTGGCATAGTTACCGTTAACGAATTGATTGTCAGCATTGGCGTGATTGGGCTCAGATCGTACACAGCTTTTAGTGTTGAAACAAGCATAATCAGTTGACTCTTTTTCGGAAGACTTGGAATAACATCTATTAGGATCGCCGCAATTGAATCAAGAATCAGGCTTCTGTTTCCTATTTGTCTTCCATAGACCATTTGGTAGCTGAAGAATCTTGCTTTGTCATAAATGCCTCCGTTTGAGAATTCAGTTTTGAATTTCTCAAACGTCCTTGAAGCTTTCTCAAGTTCCCCGTTTCTGACATAAAGGTCTATGAGGTTTTGAAACGCAATGCTCTTGATCCTTTTCTTAACCTTATCCCCAGCTGAAAAAAGCGCTTTCTCATAGTACCTCATGGCTTCGAGATCATTCCCTCTCATATACTTCAACCTTCCCAAGTTATTGATAACTACGGTGCCTGCCTTGTCTTCGTTTTCTTTTAATGCCTCGCTCAGCAGATCAGACGCTTCTTCTAGGTTTCCTTTGCTTTCAGCCAGCAGAGAAGAAGAAATAAGGAATGATGTCTTGAGTTCTGGGTAATGAGAGATATCCATTTTTGAAAGAATCAACTCGGCTCCCTTGATATTTCCAGCTAAGCAGAACAGCTGTGCTTTGATAATGTTGAGCCTCGTCCTTTCCGAATCGAAAAGAGAAAAGCTTTCGATTCTCTTATAGACTCTATAGGCACCGTGTAGATCATCATTGTCCAGCAAATAGCTTGCAAGAATATGGAGATACTCGATTTTGAAAGGTACAGATAAGCCAAAAAAGATCTTTTTGTCAGGTAAGTTTTGACCCTCGTTAAAATCCAGAGCTTCATACTTCCGCTTAGTCAGCCTCAGAAGAAGATTTTCTGGAAAAATAACGTTTTCACTGAATATTAAGCCAATAACTGCAACTACAGCCGCAGATGAATATCCCAAAAGACTGAATATAAGGCTTCTCTTGAATAGTAGCGTTGTCACCACGGAGATGAGCAGAGACAATATGATTCTGAAAAGAACTCTCCGGTTGATCAACCACCGCCATTCCTCATGACGTGATCCAATAATGATAATGGCTAGAATCTGAACAAACAAGATGAATAAGATTCTTGTCAGATTTCCTGAAGCTAGCGCTTCAAAAAACTCATATGCTTGGTTCATTCTCCTGACTCCTTCAAAAGCGACCTAGCTCTCGTGTTTCAGCTATTGGTTTGCTCCGTAAGGGGATTTTCTGACTCCCTAAACACCTTTCCTGCCGCTTTGGCTATTGCTGAGTACTAAACATCTCATGCTATATTTTGATCTTCAAATTGGTGCTCGCTCAAGAAAACTCGCAACCTTAGTATGATAATTCACTTTCTCAAATGTAAACCGCAATTGGTAGAACTACGACAAGTGGTGCGTCAATTTCATCTTTCAGGCCAGGAATTTTAAACCCATTCTTTGCTAACTCCTCAAAGGATCGCAGAAATCCTTGAATCATTTGCTCGTCAAGTAAGCCAAAAAACGTTGAAGATTCCAATGTTTTGATGTGCCCTTCATCAATCTTCTTCACAACTTTACCTAGTAGTCTGTAGTTCCCTTTCTGAACAATCTCCCTTGAACCGCTTCTCAGAAGATCTTTGGACAGGAGGGATATTGCTTTATGACCTTCTAGATTCTTGAAGTCTATGAGATAAAACCTTGATTCTGATTTGTCAATGTCACCGACAAATGAGTTCAAAATGTCCGTTATTTGCTTGATGGGGACCTGTTTCTCACTCATATTTGGTTTGATCAATGGCGCAAATATTTCTATTACATGCAAAAATCTCTCTATAGAAGAGGAAATCGGATTTGGTGAGAAATTTCCGATGATCTCCACAAAGCTACCTTCTGTAAGAGCATTCCAGTCCTCAATAGTTTCGATTCTTCTAATATCTGACTTTTAATTAGCTTCGTTCTCACTTTGTTGAACAGTGAGCCAGGCGTTTGAACTCTTTCAGACTGGCTTTCGGAACTCAAAGCCTTGCTTTTTGACAAGCCTCCGCTGGCAGAGATATCTACAAATGGCAATACTTTAGATAGCGAAATCCCGACACTGCCTTCCCTTTCAGAAAGCTCTCCACTTGTGATCTTAATTTTTTCACTGAGAGATAATCCATTATCAAGAGTTGCAAGGATGTCAAGCATGATTTCTGCATCAAGATAGACTGGAACGACAATGTCCGTTGGTTCCAAAATCCCTGAGGCATCTTCAGATGCCTTTCTCTTTCTGAACATGAATTACCTCCTGAGCTAATTAGTGATCCTGTTTTTCACTGGTTGCATCACTCACAGTCTCCTTTTTTGACTTCAAGTATCTGTCAAACAGGAAGTCAAGGAGCGTGCTGGCAAAGTCTTGGTCGTCGTTTATCTTCTTGTAGAATTTGATATTCGAGTCGATCATGTCCTGGATTATGTCGTTGGCGATGTTGTCAAATGTAAGTCTGGCACTGGAAGGGGGATTTACCTGCACGCTGTTTCTGAGCGCTTCGTTCTTCTCCAGTCTTTCTTGAAGTTGACTGAGGAATACTTTGTCTTCTTCGGTGAATTCGGTGCCGAATCTTTCGTTCAAATCTTCTATGATCTTGGATAGCAGTTCCTGTTCGTTGACAAATGCCCCTGTTTCAGCACTACCATTTGAGGGCTTCAACTCACCTGGGCCTCTCTCCAATTGAATTTTCCCCTTTGAGGACTTCTGGATTCGCAGAGATTCCATATCTATATCCTCAAGCACTTCCAAGGGGAGCTGTCCTCTGGGAATTGGAAGTCTTCTTAGAAGGAATCTCGCAAAGTGATACAGCTTCTCCAGTCCCGGATCGGAGAAAGTGATGATTCTGGAAAGGAAAGAGTATAGATGAACGAATCGAGTAAGTGTCTTACGAAAGTCAAGCTTGACATCTTCCTCAACCTCTTCAAAACGCGATATTACAGGCTTGAGGCAATTATAATAATCAGAGTGTTTTGGCTTCTCAGAAAAATAGACTTCTGCAAATCTGTCCACGTCATCTTGACTGTATAGCTGAAATTGCTCCAAAACTGTCTCCAGATCGTACAAAGTGTCGGGATCGGTTCCTTCAGTGAGCAATGTCTTTTCATAGTATGGCTGGAAAGACTTTTCGATTTCTTCGGCTTCATTCACGAAATCAAGAATCATAGTATCTCTCTTGTCAGGGTGAATTCTGTTTAGCCGGCTTAGTGTTTGAACCGCATGTACCCCGTTAAGTCTCTTATCGACATACATTGTATGCAGAAGCGGTTGGTCAAAGCCTGTCAGAAACTTATTTGCAACTATCAGGAATCGATACTTGTCGGTGTTGAACTCCCCAGCCGTTTGTGATTCAGAGAAGCCGTTCATTTTCGCTTCGGTGTATTCCATACCACCGTCACGAACAGTCCCTGAAAATGCGACGAGAGCCTTTATCGTGTCGTAGCCCTTCTCCTTCACGTATCTATCGAATGTCTGACGATATCTTACAGCGTGGAGCCTTGAGCTCGTCACGATCATTGCCTTAGCTCGACCTTTGATTCTGTCCATAGTGAATTGCCTGAAGTGCTCAATGATTATCTCTATCTTCTTCGAGATAGTGTATTCGCTTTCTCTGACGAATTTCTGCAGAAGGTAAGAGGCTTTGGCCTTTTCGAACTGCGGATCCTCTTCGATCTTCTTGAGCAGTCTGAAATAGGTCTTGAAGGTCGTGTAATTCTCGAGAACATCCATTATAAAGCCTTCCTCTATCGCCTGTCTCATGGAATATAGACTGAAAGGTTCGAATTTGCCGTCGGCTCTTTTGACCCCGAATGTCTCAAGGGTTTTGTTCTTTGGAGTTGCCGTGAATGCGAAGTAGCTCACATTCGGCAGTCTTCCTCTCTTCTTCATCTGGTCAGTTATCTTGTCTTCGAGATCTTCTGATTCAACTCCGTCTCTAATCTCTGCTTCCTCAAGAGTCTCCACCGCGAGAACCTCGTTCATGTCCCTGACGGTTTCACCACTCTGAGAGGAGTGAGCTTCATCTATTATTACTGCGAATCTATCACTCTTCAGTTCCCCTATCTGATCCACAATGACAGGGAACTTCTGAAGGGTCGTGACAATTATGTCTCTTCCGTTTTCGAGCGCCTCTCGTAACTGACGAGAAGTCTTGTCAATGTTCTCAAGCTTTCCCTTCACATCTTCGAACTGCCCTATAGTGTTCTGAAGCTGTCTATCTAAGACTCTTCTGTCGGTTACCACTATCACAGAATCAAAGAGCCTTCTATCATCAACGTGTAAATTGGAAAGATGGTAGGCTAGCCAGGCTATCGTGAAGCTTTTCCCGCTGCCTGCGCTGTGTTGCACTAGGTAACTGTTCCCAGTTCCGCTAGCTTTCGAATCCTCTATTAAGCGGTGAACTGCATCTAGCTGATGGTATCTGGGGAAGATCATTGCCTTCTTTCCGGTTGGCCTTCCATCTTCATCTAGAATATCTATTACCTGAATGAAGTTCTGTATGAGGTCGAGTATCCCGTCTCTCGACCAGACCTCTTCCCAGAGATAAGAAGTGGCATATTTGTTGTAGCCAGAAGGGGGATTTCCAGCACCGGTGCCATCACCCCTGTTGAAAGGGAGAAAACGTGTCGCGTCCTTCTTCAACTCAGTCGTCATGTAAACCAGTTCGGGATCAACGGCAAAATGGGCGAGGCACCTGCCAAATCTGAACAGCGGTTCGACGGGATCGCGGTCTTTTCTGTACTGGCGCATAGCATCTTCAACAGTCTGACCGGTAAGGTGGTTCTTCAACTCGGCAGTGAACACCGGAAGGCCGTTGACAAAAACCACCATATCCAGACTGTTTTCATTTTTCATGCTGTATTTCAGCTGTCTCACTACCGAGAAGATGTTAGCTCTGTACAGCTCTTGAAGGGTCTCGTTCATGCCGGTTACTGGCTTGTAAAAAGCGAGTTTGAAGTGCGAGCCGAGAGACTTAATCCCTTTTCGAAGGACATGGAGTGTTCCATAATCGTCCACGGCTTTCTTTACTCGTTGGAGAAGGCTATCCTTGGCCTTATTACCAGCCGCTTTCTGGTATTTCTCCCATTCTTTTGGCTGGGTGGCATAAATGAACTGGAGAAGATCGGAGGGGATAAGGCAGAGTTCCTTCTCATATTCATCCGGTCTCCGGCTTGAGAAACCGCCGCTGACGAAAGCCGTCTGCTTTGCCTTCTGACCGTATAGCGATTCGACAGGAGCTTCCTTCAGCAAAGAGTTTTCAATAGCCTCTTCAAAGCTCTTCTCGTCGTAAGTCTTGCTCACTACGGTACCTCCTCCCGAACGTCAATCTTGCCCGTAACGGCCGCTGTGATAAGAGCGGAGCGATATTCCTTCAGAAGCTCTATGCTTTTTTCGATCTTTGAGATGAAGGAGTCCATTTTCTCTGTAGCTTTCTCAAGACTGCTAGNNAAGGAGTCGATTTTGTAATTTCTCTCAGTAACATAAGCGACGACCCTCTCTTGCTCCTCTATGGGCGGCAAAACAACTATTAGGTCCCGTAGTTTCTCCCTAGAAAGTTCGATTTGATTTGTCGAACCAGCGACCAGTTCATTTAGAATCTTGCCTTGATAAAGCGGTGTTTCGACTAGGAGCCTTAAAAAAGAAGGGATCAATAACTTGCGGTCGCAACGTACTATTGTCACATGGCTATCAGCAATGCACATTCTATCAAGATTGAAAAGCAAAGCACGCCCAAGGGTGCCCGTCCCAGTGGAGTTGAGTAGCAAATCGCCTTTCTTGAGCAACCCTTTTCTCAGCTCAGAGATATCGGTTTCCTCATGGTACTTGAGATCATCTTCGCTTATCCCCTCCCAGTAGATGCATGCTTGATTGATTACCGCAATCGAACTCTTCTCTGCATAGTTTGGACTAATTCCCCTTCCAACGTGATTTACCGCCCTCTTCAGTTTTGCTACACCCCACCCTTCCGGTATCTCCCCGATCCATTCGATCCCCGAGTCTTTCATGGGAGCGTTGGGATCGAGACCTTTAGTCACTGCTCGCGATATTATCACCGCGCGCTTTTCTTTCAGGAGTTCAATAAGTCGCTGCTTCTTAGTGATTAGGGAATCTACTCTCTTTAGCGTTTCATCCAGAAAGCCCACTATTTGACTTTGTTCTTCAGGTTTAGGTAGGGCTACAGGATAGTTGTTGATGAAGTCAACTGTTATCCTCTTCTGACCAGCAGCTCCGTGCATTATTTTGCTTCCAGTTTCTCTAAAAGCTTTGGAAATCGAAACATAAAAAAGGTACCTAGAGTCAGACCGTTCATTTGGCCTTAGTACAAACAATTCGGTTGTACCAAATCCTATACCGTTTACAAGATCTGAGGCTATTGCTCCTTTATAGTTTTCAAAGCAAGGAGTTATCTTCGCTACGATCAGATCACCTTCTGCGAAATACGTATAACCTTGCTTAACATCCA
>NZ_DJHG01000097.1:8772-8956 GCF_002432955.1 Mesotoga sp. UBA5825
ATCCAAGAGTTTCTTCGCTTCTGCTCCGGAAATCCCCCCGTATTCTCCAATAGATTCCATTGGAACAAAACTCACTTCCAGATCATCTGGAAGATGATTCTTTTCAGTCTTTGAAGGATTTATCTTTGCAAGTTCTTTCAGTCTATATACTCTCCAGTTGGTCGGTATCTCACCGATCCATTCA
>NZ_DJHG01000058.1:0-30537 GCF_002432955.1 Mesotoga sp. UBA5825
TGCAAAGGATGTCCCCGCGTCCTGTTGCAAGTTGGTTCCAGACCCGAGTAACAGGGAGCCAACCTCCCTCCTGAAGAATTTTCCACCCCGAGGGCCGCCGATAGCGGCCCTTTTGTTGAAATGATCCTATTTACATGCTAGAATAATTCTCGTTGGGCGACGTAGCCAAGGGGTCAAAGGCGGAGGTCTGCAAAATCTCTACTCAAGGGTTCAAATCCCTTCGTCGCCTCCAGGAGAGGGCAGCAACGCCCTCTCTCTTTCTATTTCTCTAGCGATTCTCCCGAATACTTGCTCTCTATTCTCAGGAGTTAGCTCTATACTTCTTATTCCCATAGACGACTTAAGGTGACCGATAAATGAGAAGTCGCCCTTTCTAAGAACACACAAGCAATGCCTCGCTCTTCTAAGGGCAGAGACAACCGCTTGCTGAAACTCGGGGGAGTCTTCCTCAAGAAAACCTATCTCATCCATTATCAGGAGATGATCGGATGGAATCTCAATAGCTCCAAGAAGTTTCGTAGCAGATGTGAACCCTTCGTCCACCATCTTTAATCGCCCGTTATCTCGAGAACCTATGAGAAATGAATTGCCATTAAAGAAATTAATGGAAAGGTCAACAAGATCCTCGTCAAAGCGGGTTTCAAACCCTGTGAACTTAGCCAAGGTCTTGACTCTTTCTACAAGATAACTCTTTCCTGAATTTCTCTCTCCTGTTATGAAAAACTTCATAGGAATTCCCCCAACACTATCAACGAAGAATTACGAAGGCATCAACTGCTACAACTTATGCCTCCATAATACTCTATCTGCAACACGCATTAGTATACCTTAATGACTAGGTTCATAAACTCCATGCCTAATAAGCTTCAGAAGATCTTCTGTGTCTTATTTGTGAAGTGTGGTTCGCTTCTTCAATCGAGAAACAAATATGGATAGTTAAGACGAATGAGGAGACACGCCAGTTCTGTTAGGGAAACCCTATCCGTACTGAATGCAAAGGATATGCTAAATGCATCAAGATGGGGTAAAATAGTCGTTGAAGAGCGTCTCGCCGTTCTGGAAGTAGTTTCTCAATGTGCGGTTCTTAGTGGCTGAGAATAGGAAAGAGATCTCTTCGATTCAGGTTTCGAAACTACTTTCTGTAACAGAATCACTTCTAGCAGATGAGCATCTTTGGCGAAGCTACACTAACGATCAACATGGAGTTCTCCTGGAGGTAGAGATGAAGGTTCTGCTTTATTCCGAAGGCAAAAAGCTATTCAGCAAGTCGGGCGTGGGAATGGCTCTCAAACACCAGATGTCTGCTCTTGACAAGGTTGGCGTTGAGTACACAACGAATGAGGAAGACCGTTTTGATGTCGTTCACATCAACACGATCGGACCGGGAGCAGAGAGAGTTCTCAAGAAAGCAAAGAAAGCTCATATTCCCGTCATTTATCATACTCACACGACTTATGAGGATTTCAGAAACTCGTTCACTCTTTCAAATGTCATTGCTCCCTGGCTTAAAAAGAGGTTGATAAAGCTTTACTCATCGGCGGATTTTCTTATTTCCCCAACTGAGTATGCTAAGAAACTCATAATGAACTACGGCATAAATCTGCCGATTAAAGCCGTGTCCAACGGTGTTGACAACAAGAAGTTCAGCAGAAACAAGGCTTTGGCCGAGAAATTCCTGTCAGACAATGAAATTCGAAAACCATTGGTTTTGTCGGTGGGCCTTCCCTTCGAGAGAAAGGGCGTCATAGATTTCTGTCAGATCGCGGAGGCAAGGAAAGACCTTACCTTCTTCTGGTTTGGAGCTAAGATCAGCAGTCTATTACCCGCAAAGATAAGACGTCTTCTGAGAAATCCCCCGGACAATGTGAAGTTCCCTGGTTTTGTTCCTCAAGAGATGATTATTGGCCCCTACTCGGCCTGTGACGTGTTTCTATTTCCAAGCTACGAGGAAACTGAAGGCATCGTAGTCCTCGAAGCGCTCTCAACTGAAGCACCGATAGTACTTAGAGACATCCCGGTCTACAGCGACTGGATGAAGCACAATGAGAACTGTCTGAAAGCCAAGAGCAATGAAGAATTCATGCGACAGATCGATATATTGCTTGAGAGCAATAGTGTTAGGAAGAAGATTACATCTTGTGGGAAGGAGACCGCTCTTGAGAGGGATCTTTCGATTATCGGCCAGAAACTGAAGAGTATCTATCTTGAGGTACTTGACAAGAGACCATGAAGAGAACCACAAGGAACTTTTTGATCGCTATCTCGTTGAGCGTTCTGATTATAGTAATTGTCCTACTTGCTACCGACTTCAACAAATCGATCTCTTATCTTGCAAGTGCCAATCCCGGATGGCTCTTTCTTACTTTTTGTCTGACAGTTGGCACTTGGTTCTTTGAAGCAGTAACCCTTAAGACTTTTGCTTTGATGAGGAGCCTGACAATCCCTTTGACTTATCTTTTCAAGATCACGGTTATTGGAACCTTCTTCAATGGGATCACGCCCTTCTCCTCGGGAGGACAGCCCGCACAGATAGTTTTTATGCAAAGAAAGGGAATATCTGTTGGCGAGTCAACAGCAATGTTGGTCTCAAGGTTCCTGATTTACCAGTCAGTAATTACTGTTCTTGGAGCTGCTGCAATCATTAAGGCTTATCCCATAGTTGTGGGAAGGATTTCCAACTTGGCCGTTCTGTCGATTTTCGGTTTCGTACTCAACAGCTTCGTTTTTGCATTCTTGATTCTATTCTCCTTAAACCAAGGGTTCACGGAAAAGCTAATTCGCTTGATGATCAACTTGCTGAGCAGAATAAGGATCATAAAGGATAGAGATTCGATGATAGAGAAGGCTCTTAGAGAACTGCGTTTCTTCCACTCTTCAATGAAGTGTCTTATAGAAAGACCTGTTACACTTGTCATGGCATCATTGAGTACGCTGGCTCAGCTGATCTGCATGATATCAATTCCGTTTTTTGTTTCACTTTCGATCGGTACTCCCGTCAACTACCTTGAGATCACTTCCGTCCAACTGATACTCTTTCTTGTTGTCTCGCTTATTCCTACCCCGGGAGCAAGCGGTGTTTCTGAAGGCGGTTATGTTCTCTTCTTCAAATCCTTCTTTGGCGATGGGATAGGAGCCGCACTGCTTATTTGGAGATTCTTCAGCTACTACGCCAACATCATTTTCGGTGGAATGCTTTCGGCACACGAAATTGGGTTCAAATCTAAATCTCGTTTCTAATCACTCTCTGGTAAAGATTCAGCGTTCTCTCGACATTCGCTTCCGCTGAGAAGTCTTTAGAAATCTCAACAGAGCGCTTCGACATTCTCTCCATGAGGTCTCTATCTGTAAGCAGCTCAATCGCCGCAGTAGACAACTCTTCTTTTGAGGGGCACATAAACCCGTTCTCTCCATCTAGAACCATATTTGCAATGCTGTCATCCTTGAAGGCCACTACCGGCAGGCCGGATGCCATTGCTTCAAGCGTAACCAAGCCAAAGGTCTCCGTGTGAGAGGCAATCATGAACGCATCACTGCTCTTGTAGGCTAACGTAATCTCATCCGGCCACTTCAAGAAACCTGTGAAGTGAACCCTCTTGCCAACACCCAAGTTTCCTGCAAGTTCCTTCAGTTTGCCCTTTAGAGGTCCGTCTCCAACTAGCAGTAGATGGGAATCCGGCAGAGCTGTGTTGATCCTGGCGAAGTTCTCGATGAGTTTGTCTATACTCTTTTCTTCTCCCAGTCTGCCGACGAAGATCAGAACCTTCTCGTTCTCGCCGATCTTGTACTTGTTCCTAAACGATCTGATTTCATCAATATCGACTTCTTTCATGAAAGGGGCCAGGTCAACGCCATTTGGAATTACCTCTATATGAGACGAAACGCCGTAAGAGAGCAGCAGCTTCTTTATCTTGATCGAAGGTGCGATGACGGCTCTGTTCTTGTCGCAAAACCTTCTATCCTGACCTCTTATATATACTCTCAGAATAGGCTCCATAAAAGGGATATAGTGGACATACTCTTCCATCATCGTGTGATAGGTCGTGACACCAGGAATGTGAAGATTGGAAATCACCATACCAGACAGATATCCTACTATGAGAGACGTATGAGAGTGGACGATGTCTATGTCGAGACTCTTCACAATCTGAATGAGTTCTTTGAAGTTAGTTGGAAGGCCAATTCTATGTTGCTTCTCCCATGGAAATCTCAGCGAAGGGACACGGTAAACGTTCTCCTGAATGCCGGCCTCGGGGTGATCCACTGTGAAAATGTAGACATTGTGTCCTCTTTTCTGAAGATTTTCCTCAAGCATTCTGATCATGGTTACCACTCCGTTAACCTGAGGAGAATAAGTATCACTGAACATCGCTATGTTCATCATATGCCTCCAAACGTCTTGACACCAGTTGCCTTCTGCTTTATAATCTTTACTGTCTTGGGAGATCGTCCAATTGGTAGGACAGCGGACTCTGGATCCGCCGATGGAGGTTCGAGTCCTCCTCTCCCAGCCAGGGGCCGTGAGGCCCTATTTTTTTGCACTGGCAACTGCAAAGAAAACAATATCTTTTACTCCCCCTTCTCTAAGAACTCTAGCACATTGGCTGGCAGTTGCGCCAGAAGTAACAACGTCATCGAAAAGAATCACCGAATCGCATGACGGCTTCTTCTTGAGACGGAACTTGTCCTTCACATTATCAATTCTATCCTTCATTTTGAGAGTAGATTGAGGTACAGTCTTTCCCGATATTGAGAGTATGTTCTCAATCCTTATTTCCACCTTTCGGGAGAGAAATCGCAGTATTCCCAAGTTTGTGTCATAACCTCTCTTTACGAAAGCTTGAAGCGATGTTGGTACCGGAACAACAACGTTCGTTGCCGGGAGAAACGTATTCATCATCTCGAAGGTCATATTTGAAAAAAGACGGGCTATACCCGGTCTGTCTTCGAACTTGTAAGCGTGAATCAGCTCCCTCATCGGGCTTTCGTACTTCCAGTAAGAGAAGGCTGAATCAATGTATGGAAGTTTAAGTGGGGCCATAATCGGACCAGCCATCGAGTTTAAGCACTCGAAGCAAAGGTAATGACCTGGATCTATTTCCTTCTCGCAGGCGAGACAAGAGTTGGGAAAGAAGTGAGAGATGATAGACCTGATCATTAGATCCATCTCTCCCTCTTAAGCTTTCTTAGTTCTCTTAAGATCTTGCTGCTGCTTTCAGCCTGAATGTCTACTCCGGGAGGAAGAGAAGCCTGCAGTTTCCTGGAGTAAGCTCTTCTAGAATCGATTATCCTTTTGTCCAGCACAATCACAACCCCATGGTCACCCCTGGTTCTTATAAGTCTGCCGAGTCCCTGTCGGAAGGCCGTTATCATCTTTGGATAATAATACTTGTTCATACCTTCTACGAAACTCCTCTTCCCGTAATGTTTTATTCTAGCCTCAATTAGCGGTTCATCCGGTCTTTCAAAGGGGAGCTTGTATACAATCAGGAGTTTGAGCTGTTCACCAGGAAGATCTACACCCTCCCAGAATGCTCTGGCTCCGAATATCACGGACTTCTCTGAATTTACGTGGTCTGCAAGAATGGTTGTCGGACTGTCCTCCCTATCTTGAATGTGAATCACCATATCTCCAAGTCCGCCGGAGATTCTGGAAAGAGTCCCTTTCATGTCTTCGTAAGAAGTGAAAAGCACCATTGAACCACCACCTACTATCTTCAAGGCTTTGAGCGTTATATCCGCCGCACTTTCGAGATAGATTAGCGAATTCGGAAGATAGTCGGGCAGATCGGTCGGGACGAAGAACTTAAGCTGCTGCGTATAATCAAATGAAGTTCCGAGCCTAACCGCTTCATTGTTACTGCTTGTTCCAAGTATTCTTCTGGCGTAATTGAAGCCATCGCTACCCCTGCTGTAAACCCACAGAGTCGCAGAGATGAAAATCTTGACGCTTACATCGGGGAAGATTGATGCCATCAAGGTATCGTTTTCCACAGGTGAGGAAATTATGCTGAGGCTATCGAGGCGCCTTTCAAATCGGCTTACATAAACAACCCTCGACTCCTGAGAAGAAGTGATTCCCGCTATCTGTTTCATCCATTCCCTTGTTTCAGTGAGAATCCTGCTTACTTCAGCTTCTAAACCATCTATCTTTTCATTTCTTTCCTCTACATCATCCAGCATCTGCATCGTCTGGGTACCAATATATACGTGTGTCTGAAGAGTATCGGAAATTGCTACGAGCATAGATATTATCACTTCGAGTTCTCTTCCAGTGAATGTAGTTCGGTTTCCGGATTCAGAACTGCCTGTAACCCTGACAAGCTCTGTGATCTGTTTGTCCAGACTAGCGGTTGCTTCTTTGAGCTTTGTCCACAGTCTTCTCAAAAAATCCTCGTCAAAGTGCCTCTTCAGAAATCCAAAGGAATTCCTAACTGCCTTTATGAGTCTTCTCACAGTACCGGCCAGCTCGTACGGCTGAAAGCGGTAGCTCATGGCCTGTGTCAATGAAGCCTCGAGCTCATGTGCCTCATCCACAACGAGATATTTGAATCCCGGGAGAAGAGTTCCGATATCTTCTCGCTCTTCGGCGTCTCCGTCGGAAAGTCTTATGTTTGCTTCGCTAAAGAGGAAGGAGTGATTCGTGATAACTATGTCGGAGCATTTCGCGTTTTCTCTCTGGACGTAATAAGGACAGATCTCGAAGAAAGGGCAGAGTCGTCTCGTGCAGTCGAATCTGTTTCCAGAAATCATTCTTCTCATCTCTTCTTTCAACGGAAGCGTGTCGAGATCTCCCTCGCAAGTTATCATAGACCAGATGAGTATTCCTGAAAGTTCCTTTGACATCTCTTCATCCAACATCTTGTTGAGAGCGAGGGTCACGACCTCAAAAAGCTTTCTGACACAAAGATATCTTTCTCTCCCCTTCATTACCGAAACACGCAGATCATCAAGGTTAGGAAAGGTCCTCAGCACCTCCACATCTTTCTTAAAGAGCTGATCTTGAAGGATTCTTGTTCTTGTAGAGACAACTGCCTGATTCATAGTCGAGATACAGGCGTATGCAATCGGTGCCAGGTATGCTATACTCTTTCCGGTTCCAGTACCGACCTCGATCATTAGATTGCCGTCTCTTTCAATTGACTCTGCGATTTCAAGAGCCGTCATGAACTGCTCTTGTCTGAATTCGTATCCCTTCATTGAATCCTGTAGGAGCCCACCCTCACTGAAAACCAGTTTTACGGTCTTCTGAAGATTGATCCTGGGATTGCCCCTTTCTCTTCTTTCATTCCTCTTGAGAGCGGAAAGCACATAATCCTCCCACGGATCTAGAAACTCGCTTTCCCTAAGTGCAAGAAGAAGGAAGTTCCTCAGCCCACCGTTTTCCACGGTCTTCTCAACTATCGATGAGAGCCCTGCTGGCATTTTCTTAAGAGCCTTTCTGTACTGAAGAATCCGAGTCCCGAGATCCTTAGACTCCGACTGAAAAAGAAAGCTTCTCAGATATCCTTCATCGATAGCTATCTTCTGGAGATACTCACTGTCCAACGACCCATCCACAAAAAGACAGTCTTCACCTCTCTCCGAAAAGAACGAAGGAAGGTCTTCGATATTCATTGAGACGAATGGAGAGTTCTGAGAAATCCGTCTCAAGCTAATTTTTGTTTTTGCGTTCCGTTTGAAAATATTACCTAGCAGAATCTCTCCCAAGAAGCACCTCAAAATAAAAAAACCGGGCTATGAACCCGGTTCAGTGGTGCCGAGGGCGGGACTTGAACCCGCATAGGCTAAACTGCCCACATGGACCTCAACCATGCGTGTCTGCCAATTCCACCACCTCGGCAACGTCACACGTCAGAAATTATAACTTGACCGGATTCCTTTGTCAAGAAGGAAAGTGCGAGAATGGTTTATATAAGCATATCAAAACCGAGTTTGGACAGTTCTTCCTGAATTATATATCTGTCAACGATTGCATTCTCGTATTCAACTTCTATCACTCCGCTGGCAACATCTGCCTGAGCCTTAACTATGCCGTCGAGCGACCTTAGTCTCGCAACTATTCTAGCAGCACCATCTTCAGTGATCTCGTTTCTGATCTGAAATAACCTCATTACCCTGGGCATTTTTATCCCCCCAAAATCATCCCATCGTGAATTAACCGACCACTTACAGCATCCTTGGGTCTCATCGGTTTCTTCCCGGGTAACTGCACTAACGATATAATAACATTTCCAGTGCCACAGCTAATAACCATTCCACGGTCATCAATTTCCACAATTTCGCCGATTCTACGGCCTTTCCCATAGAAGTCAATTACTGAAGCCCCATACAACTTTATCGGTTTACCTTCAAGCTCTGCTCTTGCTCCCGGACGGGGGTCGTAAGCTCTTATCTTATTCACTACCCTCACAGGATCAGAGAAATCTGTGATGACGAGATCCGAAGATTGGATTTTAGGTGCGTTCGAAAACTCTCCTTGCTGTGGAGAAAGCTTCAGCTTTCCCTCGTTTACGATTCTCAAAAAGTCCAGCAATGTTTCTGTACCAAGCTTTTCAAGCTTCGTGTAAAGCGTTCCTAAAGTGTCCGACGATTCTATTTCGATTTCTCTTTTGAGAGCAATCTCACCAGTATCCATTCCTTCATCAATCTTGAATATCGTTATTCCCGTCTTTGTCTCTCCACTTTCTATTGCTCGCTGAATCGGGGCTGCACCTCTATATTTGGGCAGAAGAGAAGCATGAACGTTGAAACAACCGATGGTTGGAAGGTTTATAACACCCGACTTAAGAAGTTTTCCAAATGCCACAACAACGATAATATCTGGAGATAGCTCCAAAAGTTTTTCGAACCCTTCATCAGAATTGATCTTTTCAGGCTGAAAAACTGGTATTCCGTAGCTAGTGGCGACTGTCTTCACCGGGGTGGGTTCTACTCTCCGCCCTCTCCCCTTAGGCCTGTCAGGCTGTGAAAAGACTCCTGCCACGTTGTTCCCCGATTCTACAATCGCCTTGAGATGAGCAGCCGCAAATTCGGGAGTTCCCATGAATACGATCTTCATTTTATCTTATGCTTTCCTTAATTATCTGATTCAATTTTGGTTTCAGCACCGCTCTTTTTGATGAGGAAAGATAATCAACGAATAGCACTCCTTCAAGATGATCGCTCTCGTGCTGCACTATTCTCGCAGGATAGTCCGTCAAATCCTCTTCGTGGTGCCGGCCATATTCATCCTGATAATGTATTCGAACTGCAGACGGCCTGATGATATCGGCGTAAATTCCGGGTATGCTGAGGCAACCCTCTTCCATCCTTACTGTCTCATCACTCTTGGAAATAATCTCTGGATTAATTACTACCCTCAACCCGTCTCCGGGGTCGTAAACAAAAATCCTCCGGGACACAGCCACTTGCGGTGCTGCGAGGCCCACGCCGTCCTCAACGTACATCGTCTTGCTCAACTCTTTCACGAACGCTCTGAGATCATCGTCGAAAACTTTGACACTCTCGGAAACATTTCGAAGTATGGGGTTTCCTATATAAATCACTTTCATTCCGACCACCCTTCCGAAATCTCCTTCAGTTCCTCAAAATACTCTTTATCGGTCATAATGGCATGGAGAGGGGTTATCGATACGAAGTTGGATTTAACTGCGTTGAAATCACAATCAGTAGAACATTCATCTTCAACTACCTCTCCGAATATCCAGTAGTAGTTGTTCCCATAAGGGTCCTTTCTCTTTTCAAAATAATCCTTGTATCTTCTTCTGCTCTGTCTGGTCACTTTCCAACCCTTCAGTTCCTCGTACTTGACTGAAGGAACATTTATATTTAGAGCCGTGAAGTCCGGCATCTTACTGACATCGTAGATTTTGAGAAAATTGACCATGAATCTGGCTGCGGTTTCATACTCGGGATTACTCCAGTCACTGCTTGAGACCGCAATCGATGGGGTATCAGTTACTGCGCCCTCTAGAGCACCTGAGACTGTTCCGGAATAAAGAACATCTATTCCCATATTCTGCCCTTTGTTCACCCCGCTTATCACAAGATCTATCTTCCTATCCGAAATCGCAAGTAATCCGAGCTTTACGCAATCAGCCGGAGTACCATTAATTGCATAGCCGATGTTTTTATTACCAACTTTGACTTCCTTGGCCCACAGCGGAGTTCTGATTGTTATTGCGTGTCCAGTCGCGCTTCTTTCGACATCGGGTGCAACTACAAGGACTTCATGCTCTTCAGAAAGCGTTTCGGCAAGCAAAATAATCCCGGGCGACATGATTCCATCATCGTTTGTAACGAGGATATTCAATATTCGTGCCTCCTTTCACCTATTCATACAAATCATCTTGTATACTTATTTTACATTATGCATCTAGACTTTTCTTTTTTACTCAAGGAGAGAAATATGAATCTTACAGAGCTGATGGACTGCATTCCACACTTGCGAGAAATCCTCCACATCGTTAGGGAAGCCTTTGAAGACTACGATGACCCTGCTCATGATATTTCCCACACTTTCAGGGTAACGGAGAATGCGAGCGAAATTGCTTCTCGGGAGAGGTGTGACCTTCAAAAGGCAGTCATCGCCGCACTCCTTCATGACATTAAGCGGCCTCAAGAAGCTCTAACCGGCATCGATCATGCAGAATCCGGCGCGGAATATGCTTTAGGACTTCTACCGACCATGGAATTCAACTTTTCGTTTATCTCGGAAGTCTCGCAGGCGATTAGATCGCACAGATACTCCGGCGGTTTAACACCTACCAGTGTGACGGGAAAGATCCTCCAGGATGCGGACAGACTAGACGCTATAGGTGCAGTGGCCATAGCAAGGGTCGTTGCCTATTCCGGAAAGGTCGGAACTCCTCTTCACTCTCTCCAATTCGGTCCGTGCAACTCTTATAGCGGCAATTCGCGTAGTTCTATCAATCATTTTCACGAGAAGATACTTAAGATAAGACCGGAAACTTTCTGGACGGGAACTGCAAGAAAAATGGCTGAGGACCGCTACAGTTTCGTTGTGGAGTTTGTGAAGAGGTTCCTAGCAGAATGGGGACAAATCTAAACCTCAGTACCTAATTTCGAAGTTATTGAACGGCTTGAATGGGAGCTCTTCAATTTCTGTCTTTGTAATGCTGGCATAGGATGGACCCCTATCTATTCTTTCAACGAAAGCATCGATTTCCTCATCACATCCGGAACAAACGATCTCCACACTTCCATCGGGCTCGTTCCTCACAAAACCCGTCACCCCAAGAGACGTGGCGGTGTGAAGGGCAAAGTACCTGAAACCAACGCCCTGCACACGCCCAAAGACTCTTATCATGAGAGTTTTCTTACAGGCCAAGCTCTTCACCTACAAGAACGATCGTGTAGCGCCATGGTCTTCTTCTCGAATCGATTATTATCGAGTACGTTTCACATATTCTTTCTTCGCTGCTGCAGTCGGAGCAAAATCCGGTTGTCACGCAGGGAGTATGCAAGTTCAGCCTCTTTGCATTCATCGGTGCTATCGACTTGATCCTCTTGATGCCTGCATCCAGATCGTTCACGACTTTATTAATTCCGGCGACAAAAATCACCTTCTCGGGGCCGAACGTTACTGCAGCGGCCCTGTTGCCGCTCCCATCCAGCAGTAGAATCTCTCCATTCTCTGTGATGGCATTCGCGCTACATAGATAATAGTCGGACTCAAATGCCTTGATCATGATCTCCCTTTTCTCTCTATCTTCGGAAACCGAGTCTCTGTCAAGAAATTCATATTTCCCCGACCTCAACAAATCCATTACTCCAGACTCCTGAAGCGTCACCGATCCGCCTGAACTAACGGTAGCTCCATCGGGAATCAGCTTATGAACTTCTTCGACCACCATTTCTATATCTGGGAGGTAAATCACCCTCACGGATTTGCTTTCAAAGACTTCTATGAGTTTCTGCGCCAGTTTTTCATTCTTCCATCGTCTAAGACTGTTCCTCATCACGAACTCCCTTCTTTGAGAGAAATCTGCCTTTAGTCAGCTCTCCGCAGTAATAATTCGAATTTCCTCTAGAATGTAATGATCTCGGCTCCACGCTCCACATATGGTGCCAGCGGAACGTGGTTCCTCATGTCCCCATTCAGGGGGAGACCCTCTTTCTCTACTATGTCAAGGACGCCCATCATTTTCGAACAACCATAACATACGGCCTTTATAAGGCCCCTTTTCTTCGCTTCAATGTAAATCTCATGAACAGGATCCTTTTCATGTGTAATCTCTTTCATGAGACGGGGAGATTCTCCCTCCATTACGACAGATACGGCAAATCCCTTTTCCGACATGTCAAGTGCATTCAGCAAAGCATGAAGAAAACAAGATTTCTTCCCTTCAAAAGCCAATATCAGTACTTCATGTGCCATTCATCCACCTCCAAGCAGTTTGTTAAGCTTCATCGCAAAGGCCAGATCGCCCGATACCCTTAAACTTCCAGTCATGAAAGCTGTCAGAGGATTCACAACTCCTTCAATCAGTCCTTCAAAGGTCGCGAAATCTGTGCGTATTGAGCAATCCGAAGGTCGTTCTTCTTCAAAAACCTCTAGCCTGCCATCGCAGATCTCGACAGTGAATCTCTGTGGATCACCTCCTTCGATAAAGAACGAGAATTTTCCAGTAATCTCCGAAAGCATCTCAGCTTCCAATCCCTTGATCTTCTCAATAGCTTTCCTGACTGTCATCAATCTACCTCCTCGCTTCTGCTTTACATACAAAGTCTAACATTTTGTTGTACAATGAGATCAAAATTTCTTATAAATGGAGGCGCTGCTTTGAGGAAACGATTCTTTCGCTATTTCGATTCAGTAATCAAAATGGAAGTTGAAAGAGAGGGAAAGACGAAGTTCGAAACTGATTCGGTATTGACCGCGCCTGCAGAAGAACTGGACAGCGACGTGGCAAATCATCTCTTCCAAGGGTTGAGGCTGCACGGGCTAGAAGGATCCTCATCGCAGGACTTCAACGAGATGGAGATTGTAGAAACGACAGATGGATTCAGTATTAAAATCGAACTACATGACGACCAGGCAGTTCTTGGACTCGGACAATCGATCGGCCCTCTCAACAAAAGGGGCGCAGTTTATGAGATGTACAATACCGATGAACCTGATCATTCTCCCTCAAAGAAAAGGCTTTACTCAACGCTTCCAGTATTCTATATAGCTTCAGCCAGGAGACAGATCGGCTTCTTTCTAGATCACCCGGGATACTCCAGATTCGACGTAGGCTTCGAAACGCGAGACAGGCTGAAAATCGATATAGAAGGCGATGGTTTTAGTCTTTTCATGTTCTTTGAGAGCCCACATGAGACTATAAGAGACCTATTCAGACTAACCGGGAACCCTTTGTTCTTACCCGCCTGGGCTTTGGGTTATCATCAGTCAAGATGGTCGTATGGAGATGAGAAATCCGTTATTGAAATCGCGGAAAATCTCAGGAACAAAAAGATACCATGCGACGCAATACATCTGGATATTGACTACATGGACAGTTATAAGGTATTCACTTGGGATGAGAATAGCTTCCCCAATCCGTCGTCAATGATAGAACGACTATCTAATATGGGCATTAAGATCATTTCAATAGTAGATCCGGGTGTTAAGGCAGTTGAAAACTACGACATCTATGAGGATGGCCTCAAGGGTGACTTCTTCTGCAAGAAGGAAGATGGTACCCCCTTTAGACCTGCAGTCTGGCCTGGAGAATCCAGACTCCCGGACTTCCTGAACTCTGCTACGAGAAATTGGTGGGGAGAACATTATGACAGGCTCTTGAAGGACGGAGTCTCTGGCTTCTGGAACGACATGAATGAGCCCTCGATTTTCTACACACCTGAATTGCTCAAAGAGCTACAACAGCTTGCAACCGAAATAGATGACAATGGAATTGAAACGGAATTCCTTTTTGCGAGGATTGCCTCAAAGAAGAAGTACTACGACTACGGGAAGGATTTTGTTCAGACTGATGATAATGGGATCGCTCACTTGCATAGAAAGGTACGAAACATCTATGGGTTCAATATGGCTCGAGCAGCATTCGAGGGAATAAGGAAAAGCAGGCCCGATTCAAGACCCTTCATTATCACTAGATCGTCATATCCCGGCATTCAAAGATACGCGATCCTTTGGACGGGCGATAACGAGAGTAGTTGGGAACAGCTGCTAAGCGAAATCAGGCTAATCCAATCCATTTCGCTTGCAGGAGTAAGCTTTGTTGGTTGCGATGTGGGCGGCTTTGGCGGCGATTGTAGCGGAGAGCTGCTTGTACGATGGACTCAACTGGGGGCCTTTCTTCCCTTCTTCAGGAATCACAGTGCCATTGGAACGAGGAGACAGGAACCTTGGGCCTTCGACAGCGAGGTGGAGAGGCTCATTAAGAAGGCAATAGAGCTTCGTTACTCATTGCTTCCCTATTTCTACACAATTCATAAGCAGTCAGCCGACGGAAAAATGACAATGATTAGACCCCTCCCGATTGTCTGGCCCAAAGACAGGGAAACTTATAACGCCGACGATCAGTTCATGATAGGTCCGTCTATCATGGTTGCTCCCATTTACCAGAGGAATTCAAAGGGTAGGCACGTTTATCTTCCAGAAGGAGAATGGCTAGATCTTAACACGAAGAGAGCATTCGCTTCAGGCCATGTCTGGACAGAGGCTCCTTTAGATACCATTCCCTATTTCTTGAAGGAGGACTCCTTGGTCGTTACTACCTGCAGCTCTCAATTTGTTGAGAGCGGATCCTGGGGAGATCTTCGAATCATAGGTTTTGTTAAGAATTATGCGGAGTTTGAACTGTATGAAGACGACGGAATTAGCAACGCTCACGAAACCGGCGAATATTCTTTGAAGAAAATAGTTGTGCGCAGTTGTACAGATGGAATTAGAATTGAAGTTCTACCCAAAACAGGTAGCTTCAAATGCAGAGAGAGATCATTGACATTCGAAGTTCACAACGGAGAAAGGCTGTACACTGTGAGCGTGCAGGATTCTCCTGAGGGTTGTGAAGTTCTAGTAAAGTAGTGCGAAATCTATGTAGGGCAGGAGTCTCATGCTTTCAAGCATGATTCCTGCTTTTATTTTCATTGGGTAAGCTGCGTAAAGGTAGACCGTCTCAAACTTATATATAGCCAGTCTCCAGGAAAAGCTCCTTCCTATCAACGTATCGATCTTCGCTCCAATTCCTTCCTCAGAAAGGTGAACAAGATTAATAAGATTGAACCCTCTCCTCGAAATAGTGTAGTCAGACGAGATTGAAAGGCCAACGACTATGTTGGAATCGTCCCTGAAATCCCATAGCTCAACCGGTACTAGAGATGGATCTTCTCCGAAAGTCACCCTAGAAAAGATAGCTGAATCTAATGCAAATCCGTTTTTCTTCCAGTCAAAATCGACTCTTATCCCCACGTCCACAAGATTTGAAGTTGCCGTCTGCGTATCCCTAACGGCAATATTCGTCTTCAGTGATGCCTGACCCCCGTAAAGCACAGATGAATCCTGAAGAACAACGTTAATTGATCCCGAGACTTGCAGGGGATAATTGAGCTCGGCCTTCCAGCCGAAAGCAAGTTTGGGATTAATGACATACTGACGATAAGCCTCCAAAGAAGCTTCGACATTGAGATCCGAAAACTCGAACGAAAGGGTGAAATCAACGGGCGTGTAGTCAATACTACACAGTTCGAGGTGGAGGCTCGGAAGCATTGTCCCAAAGTCGAAAGATCCACCGGCAATCAGATGGTTGTGAAATGTAAGATCGGAAAAAAGCAAAGACAGACCCTTGTAAGGAATGGGAGACACAAATCTCCAACTTGTGAAACCTTCGTATTTCTCGCCTTCTAATGGCTCAGGAACTCGCATCTCAACACTCGTTTCCTTGAGCTTGAACTCAGTGGTCTTTGATTCAACTGAGTACAACAACTTGTTTCCCTTGACCTGACCGACAGCCACAATTCCTTCTCTTGTTCTGGCAGGATCTCTGACGTACCTGGGAAAGGTGGCAAGACTTGTCATCTCGCCTTCAGATGTGACAAGATAAACACTGCTGCCAAATCCGTTCTCCACCGAAATAAGAAATCCGCCTGAAGTCCAGCTTCCAAGTGAGAAGTCCTTATCGATTTTGTACATTAAAGGGGCATCGAAACCCGATGAGTAGAATGCAATATACTTGTTTCCGCGCATATTGACTCTGAACGCTACGAGCGCACCATCTTGAGATGCTCTGACGCTAGTGATCTGCATTTCCGGGTCTATTGCCGCGAATATCGTCGTCACCCTTTCATTTCGAAGTGAGAGGATTTCCACAGACATAGTCCCCAAACTATTCCTCAGAATTGCTAGACGATCTTTTCCGGCGAAATCGATTCCGACAAGGTGGGAGTACTTCGTTCGCTCAAGCCTTCCTTCCCTGAAGAAGTAAAGCCTTGTTTCGGAGACTTCCTTCTCAAAAAGCAACAATGCAATTTCATTCTCAAAAACAGCGAAATCAATGATCTCCATGCTGGTTCTGAGAATTTCGGTGTCTTCCCTATATAGCGTGTAGTATCTTTGCTCTCTATCAAACCCAATATAATACAGTCTATTCGCGTAGGTCTTTGATCTGTAGTGACTGACAAATTCCCCGATATCCGAAGAGAGTCTGTGGATAGATGGAGTCTCTACTCCTTTCCACTTTTCCGATTCAAAATCGATAAACTCCGCCTTTAGCTCCTGATAGCTTTTACCATATACTCTCTCAAAAGAAAAATCAATTCCGGCAAATCCAAGAATCCCCGACTTTATCCTGACCAATTCCTGAATGCTTTCAAAGCCATAGGTCTCATATAGAAATGTCAGGAACGCATAGCCGTAATTGTAATAGGCCTCTCCCCCGATGCCGCTGTGACCGGATACTACGGTCTCCTCGAGAAAGGGGTCCTCTCTGTCAAGTTGATCCCAAAGAAAAGGCAAGCGTCTGTAATCGTACTCATAAAGGTCTCCAATAAGTTCGCTCCCTAACTGCGCAAAGCCTTCGGTGAACCACATGGGCTGAAGGGCGTTAGGAAGGTAAAGTCTTGAGAAATAGTTTCTCAGAAAGTTTCCAACTTGAGTTGTTGCGGTCATCTGAAAAAGATGACTAAGTTCGTGAGCGATCACTTCTTCCAACCAGAAGCCGTCATTTCTGTAGGGATAGTCGAGACCGATCGTCATTATGTAGATTGATTCCATGACTGGATTTGCCAGACCGTTTGACCGATCCTCATAGCCTCCGATCAATATGGAGATCTTGTCTCTGAAAGGGTTTCCGAACAATTCACTCAAGCCAAGGAAGGTATTTTCTGCAATCTCTTCAATTTGGGAAACCGAACCGGCCACTTCGTTATGGTATATATAAACAAAGTGCTCTGATTCATGCTTCAACCAGTCCAGATCTCTGAATGAATATCCACTTACGATGACCGAAATCAGCAGAACAAAAAACAGAATATATCTTCTGAACAAAACAACACCGCCTTCTTGAAAAGGAGATCACTACTATTATAGACTATGCAAAGGCGACAAGGCCCTAAGGTTGCCGGTTACTTCATCGCAGTGCTATTATTGGTTGAGGTGCTTTATGGCAGAGATTGAAAGAGATAGGCTCTTGGCATATTTTGCAGGAATCGGTTCTTCAGTTATCTTTGGTCTTTCCTTTCTATTTACGAAGAACGCACTTGAATATACAAATCCCATGTACTTTCTTTCGTACAGATTTTCTGTTGCCTTTCTGACTATTTCATTGTTTAGATTGTTTGGTATCGTCAGAATCAGACCCTACAGAGCAGTTTTTAAAGACCTTCTTCTTCTCAGCCTTGTTCAACCGGTCATGTACTTCATCTTCGAAAATGTTGGGGTCTCTTTGTCCACTTCATCCGAAGCTGGAATACTCCTTTCGACAATTCCAATATTCGTACTGATTTTCGCCAGGATATTTCTTAAGGAGAGACTTGCCGCTCCTCAGATAATCTCAGTTGTGACTGCGCTATTTGGCATAACTTTGATAACCGCCGGAAAGGGGATTTCCTCAGGAAGCAGTCCACTGGGGCCGATCATTTTGATAGGCAGCACAATCTCGGCAGCCTTCTATAACATTCTCTCGCGAAAAGCCTCTGTCAGGTTTAGTTCATGGGAGATCACATATCATATGATGACGATGGGCTTCATCTCTTTCACCGTAATCGCACTTATATTGTCTTTGTCAAGAGGAGAGTTTTTGTTCTATATCGGCGGAATTGCTCAGCCTGGTGTCGCCATTGCTGCGCTTTACCTCGGCACATTATCGTCGGTCGGAGCATTCTTCTTGATCAACTTCATGCTGTCCAAGCTTGAAGCATCGCGCTCAACCGTCTTTGTCTACCTTTCAACAGTTGTATCTCTTTTCGCAGGCGTGATTTTCAGGGGAGAAAGATTCGGACCAATTCAGATGTTTGGAGTAGCTCTTATTCTCTTCGGAGTATGGGGGGCCAACGCGCTGTCGAAGAGGAAAATCAAGGAGGGGTCGAAATGATGAAAATGAAGAGCGTCGTTACTACGGTTTTCGTCTTGGCAATGACAATTGCCAGAGGAGTATCCTTTCTTACTACTGCAGATTCAACACCCTCAGTAGTGATCATTGAGAGTTCACTGGAACTGAATATGTCTCGACTCGATAACAATTGGTGGTCAGCAGAAGTTAATATTGAGCCAGGTCTCTATCATTACTACTATTCCACAGAAGATGCGACTTTTCTTGACCAAAGGAATCCTGACAAGTCGTACAAAGATGGAGCAGAACTATCAGTGTTAAGAGTAGAAAACCTTGGAGACCTGCAAGACTTTGCCAGACACAGTGTTGGCGACAGAGATTACTTCAACCCGGTAAACGAAAATGAATTCTACTTTGCCGTTTCACTTCCTATTGGAACTACTTATCAGCTCAGCCTCATTGTCGATGGGAATCGCTACAATCTAGAGTATCTACGCGACTTCGGCAAAGATAGCTTTTATCGTACAGACAGGATAAAAGTTGAAAACTTGGAGTATTACTTCGAGATACAGGATGGAGACAACTCAGTGGTCCTCGATTCTCTCGGACTGTGCCAAGAGTTACGTCTTCCATTCATTTTCGAGAAAGATAGGCTTCCCATAACATATTTTGATCTTCCGGAATGGTCAAAGGGAGCCGTTTATTATCAGATTTTTCCTGAGAGATTCGCAAATGGAGATCCCAGAAACGATCCTGTTGGAGTTCAGCCGTGGAATTCTGATCCTGTTTTCGCCAACCTCGGCGGCGATGGCTTTTTCGGAGGAGACCTCAAAGGGATCATCGATCGTTTCGATCACATTCTTGAGCTGGGAGTAAATGCGATATACCTGAACCCGATCTTTGAAAGCCCTTCGAGTCACAAGTACGATACTGAAGACTACCTGAAGATCGATGACAATTTCGGCGACGACTATGTTTTCGAGGAGCTCATTTCACTGGCAGAAGATTCTGGCATCAAATTGATTCTGGATGGAGTCTTCAATCATACCGGCTACGACTTCTTCGCCTTCAAAGATCTCCGTGAAAGAGAGGAGACTTCCCCCTACAAGGACTGGTATTTTGTCAAACGCTTTCCAATAAGGAAGATCCAGGATAGGGCAATGACATATGTGGGATGGAACGGCTACGCATATATGCCTAAGATAAACAGCCTCAACGAAGGCTGGCAGGCTTACGTGGAACAACTTGTACGCAAGTACGATCTTGAAGGAATCGGTGGCTGGCGTCTCGATGTTGCAACGGAAGTTGACCCTCTATTCTGGAGTGATTTCTTCAGACCACTTGTGAAGGGGTTAGACAAAGAAAAATTGCTTGTCGCGGAATTTTGGGGAGACGCCAGAGCACTGCTTAGAGGCAAGTCTTTTGATTCGGTTATGAACTACCCCTTTAAGGATGCGGTTGTGGAGTATGTTTTCAGAGCGGGAAACTCTGCTGCAAAGTTCGCAGCTATGACTAATCTGTATCTCAACGCTTATCCGCCTCAGACTCTGCATTCTCTCTGGAACATTCTCGACAGCCATGACACCGAGAGAATTCTTACCCTTGCCTTCAATCAGGTTGATCTTCTGAAGATAGCAGTGGCAATTCAGATGACTTTCATCGGCAGCCCTGTAATTTACTACGGAGACGAAATCGGAATGAAGGGGGGAAAGGATCCGGAGAACAGAGCTCCCATGATCTGGGACGAAGAGAGATGGAACTGGGAAATCTACGAATTCTACAAGAAGCTAACAGAGCTTAGAGAGTCTCACGAATCTCTTCGTACCGGAGAATATGAAGTCATGACAACCAGTGGCCCCGTTCTCTCTTACAGAAGATGGAACGATCAGGATGAAGTAATTGTTGTAGTTAATCCATCACGAGAAAGCGTCTCCTTCAGTCCTTCGACAAGTGGCGAATTCTTTGAGTATCTTTCCGGAAGAATACTGGTAATTGATCAGCACACAGTAGAGATCCCTGCTATAACAGTTTGGATTCTTGTTAGGAACGAGAGCGGTGAACTGGCTTCTGCCGACAACTCTTGATATCGAGTTCTAAAGTCCCGTCAACTATTCAACCATAACCGAGGTTATTGTCGGTAGTTGATTCAGGCGGCTCATTCTAAACCTTCTCGTGCTTCTCGCTTTTCTATCCATATGCTTCGGGGAGGTAGTTCAACTTCCATAACGGAAGGAATTACGCCTGACCAATCCTGATACATCTTCTTGAGCTTAATTGAGTGCCGAGGTGTATCGGTAAGATTCACGAAAGAGGTGACGTCATAGACGGGTGCATTTCTCGTACAGGTTGCGAAGACTCCGTTCATGCCGTCAAGGAAGACCCTGGGTTCTCCTCCCCTAAGCTGCATCGCTTCCATGAGCAAAGAAATCCCGTCGCGGCCAACCTGAGACATGTCATCACTGGTAAGCATCATTCCATCAAGTAAACCCACAGATAATGCAAATACTCGCTTCTCTTCTTCGGTAAGTCCGCAGTTCCTCAAAACAATCGTATCGGGATCATTCAGCCACAGCCTGCGGTGCATGAAGGACCTTGTGTAGGCATTTCTCAAGCTGTACCTTGCGCTCGGAACTCCTATATCCATCGTTTCCCCATTCCACTCGGGCGCAGTATCGGACCCGATTCTCATACCATCAACATAACCTACTGAGGGAAGCAGAGGAGCTCCACAGCCAAGAATGAAGCAATCATCTCCGGCAGCAGCTCTAATTGTCTGCATTCCACTTCTATACGCCTCAACCGGTGTTAAGAATTCGTTGAAGCGCCCTCCAGGAATCGCACCAGCGAAGAGAAAATCTATTTTCAAATAGTCAAAGCCATAACTCCTTATTGTCTTTATAAGCCTTTCGAGGTGAAGTAGAACTTCTGGATTAGTCGTGTCAAGAGCGAAAATCTGCTTATTCCAATTTCTGTATGCTACTCTGGGATTGCCATCACTGTTCTTTACAAACCATTCTTTGTGCTCGTTGAACAGCCTTGAGGATTCGGAAGCAGAAAATGGGGCTATCCACAGTCCCGCTTTGAAGCCTTTTCCCCTAATTTCAGAAGCGATTTCTTTCAAGTCCGGAAATTTGGAGTTGGTCGTCAGCCAGTCGCCTATTTCCTTTTCGTAACCATCGTCAAGCTGAACCAGTCTGTAATCGATTTTCTCGCGATCTCGAATTTCGGCAAGAAGCTTCACATTCTTCGACAACTCATCGAAAGTTATGTCGGTGAAGTAATGGTACCAACTACACCAACCTATCCCTTCAAACTCATTAAACTCAACCTCATTACTCTGCTTTATGAGATCAGCATACTTTTCAAGCATAGTCCAGAGGCTTTTATTACCAAGAATAACCATCTCTTCGAGTTCTATTGACTCGCCCGATGCAAGTTCAGTACCGAAGAGATCCACTGAACCAATGATGCTCAAGGTCTCATCGTCCCATAGGAAATACTGGTGAGTGAATTGATTCGAGACAAAACCTACAAGGAGCTCGTCGGTGGCAATGAAGTAATCACTAGGTCTTTGCCCTTTCCTAAGGAGCTCAGGTATTGGGGAGGCGGCAAAGAGACTTATTCCTTGAGAATCTGCGTACTGAACAAACGAATCCACTAATGGTCGCTCCCAGTAAGCCTTGAATGGGAACCATGACTGCCAGTTGTTGTAGTAAACGGGCTCACTAACATCCTGGATTTCGATTAGATCGATCTTGCCAACTTTCTTAGGAGAGGGATCTTCGTTGCGAATTGAGACTCTGAGCAAAACTCCCGATGAGTCTGGAAGGTTTGAAAAGCCATAGATAAGGACAAGGTTTTCTCTCTCTATCTTGAACTCTCTCGCGCTGCTAAGGAACAGCTCCTCTATTCCCGCGATTCTTATCTTCAACACTTCAAATCACCTCACAACCTTGTTGTCTATTATAGGCCAACAAGAAAACAAGTTGAATCGCGGTTTCATTACTGATGCTGAGAGGAAAGACGTTTATGACTCCAATTCTGGTTGTCGGTTTTTCTTGCTCTTTCAGACGCCGGGTTCCTTTCTTTCTCGGGGCAGGTACAAAGAACAGAATCATTCATTTTCTTGGTTGCTCCTAGATTGCTTCAAGAGCTGCACCTAGATCTTCCAGAAGATCTTCAACATCCTCGATCCCCACCGAAAGCCTTACCCCTCCTTTGGATAGACCCACTTCACTAAGCTGTTCATCTGTAAATGAAGAGTGACTGGTGAGAACAGGTATCGTGACAAGTGATTCGACTCCGGCCAGACTTGTTGCTTCTAGAAAGAGCTTGCTGCTTCTTATGAATCTTTTCGCTTTTTCCAGATTCTCCAGCTCAAGATACACGACTCCCCCAAAGCCTTTGCAATCTGCAAAGCAGCTAGGTTTAGTGTTCATCAAAGAAGGATAAGAGACTCTACGCACTTTTGGACTTTTCGAGAGAAAAACCGCTACTTCTTCCCCGTTCTTATTATGCAGTTCCATTCTGGGACCAAGAGTCTTCACTCCACGACTGACCAGAAAAGCATCAAATGGAGCTCCATTCGTGCCCAACCTAATCATTTTCTGTCTAACAAGCTTCTCAGAATCGCCTTCGCTGAAGGCGGCAAAGCCCGCAATGACATCGGAATGGCCATTCACATACTTAGACAGACTCTGGATATCTACGTCGGCACCATGTTCAAGCGGCCTAAAATTGTAGGGAGACAGAAATGTATTGTCGACTATCAAAAGCGCTCCGCTCTTCTTTGTTATCTTTGATATGTTTTCGATTTCCGATAAGACCAGGTTCGGATTTGCCATTGACTCAACATACACGATAGCGGTATTGTAGTCGACAAGATTCTCAAGGTCTTCTAACTTTGACTGGTCAAATCTCCTGACCTCTACTCCCATGCCGGGTAGTTCCGCGATAAGACTCTGAGTCCCTCCGTAAACGTTTTTCGAAATCACCAAGTTCATCCCTGACTTGAGAAAAGTGAGAAATACCGTAGTGATAGCGCCCATTCCCGATGAAAAGAACACTCCGCCTTTTCCTCCGAAAAGATCGGACAGCTTCCTTTCTAAAACTCCTATCGACGGATTTCCGACCCTTGTATATAAGGTCTCTGAGGTTTCGCTGAGATACTTGTCGTCATTTGCCAGGAAGTTCGAAGTCTGGAAAATTGGAGTTGTTACGGCGTCGCAAACTTTTTGCTCTTCGCCACTATGAATAGCTCTAGTATTGAAGCCAGTCATCTTCCCATCAACTCTCCACTATCAATGAGTCCACAATCACTACTCGTTTCTCATTTGCAGAAATCAATCCGGCCTCAACGGTCGCCAGATCAAGGATTGCCTCCCGAATAGAGCCGAGAGAATTCTTCTGACCTTTAATGACTCTGTAGAAATCAGCAAATTCCTCAACGAATCCATCACTGTTATTTGCGTAGAATTTCTCTCGACCGTGAGCCTCGATTTCGATTGTCGCTTCATCCTTGTCAACACGCAACAGGCCTTCTGTTCCAACGATCTCGAGTCTGTTAAGAGTGGCTGGAGCACCATATACAACCGAGTAGTTCCCAATCACTCCGTCTCCCAGTGTCATATTGAAGACCACTGAGTTCTCCGCACCAAGATAATCGAGATTCTTCTCTGAAAATCCGCTAACTTCTCTCACATTCCCAAGGATTTTTCGCAAGGCCGCAATGTCATGAACGCCACCGTCAGAAATGAATCCCCCCACATGTTTCGGGGCTTGCCTCCACTTAGTCTGAACATACTTGTTATCCAGTCCGAAATCTACCCATTTGAGCCAACTGAATATGATTGGTTTGCCGATCCTTCCTTCCCTCACAAATTCGGAAGCCTTAGTGTAAACTTCTATGTGTCTGTAATTCTCTGCGATGTAGACAGGTGAATTCCCCGGAAGATTCAACAGAGAAAGTCCTTCTTTCACCGACGCGGCAATAGGTTTCTCACAAATAACTGGTTTCTCCGCCGTTCTCGCAGCTACGATCATTTCGGGATTGAGGGCAATTGGCACTGCAAGGACAATCGCATCGACATCATCGGAATAAAGAATCTCTTCATAAGAATCGAAGACTTTGATTTTACCTCCAACGAGATCGGCGAACTCCTCAGCCTTCTTTCTTGTTCTGCTGTTTACAGCAGTAATTGTGAATAGATCTTTCAGCTCCATTAAGGCGGGAAGATGAAGTTCCCTTGAGGCGATTCCCGCTCCTACAACGCCTAGTCTAATGTTCATATCATCCTCCTTCGCAAAACCGTTCAAAGCAACAGAACTGGGATAAGTCCATTTAAGTCAGACTTTCTTTCTCACAAAGGGAAAGAGGCTTCAACTTCCCTTGCGCCATCCGAGGGTCTTACTTCGTAACAATCGATATCTATCGCAAACTTCTCTTTGTATCTCGTTTTCACCACTTCAACTATCTTATTCTCCTCGGTTTTCTCACAAAGGGCGAGTACCGATCCACCGAACCCGGCTCCAATCATTCTTGCACCCGATACGCCCTTCATCTCTCTAAGCGTATCAACAATGAAGTCAGTCTCTTCACAAGTAACCTCATAGTCAAGAGCCAGAGATTCATGAGATTGTATGAGAAGCCTGCCAAGGTTTTCAAAATTCGAGTTTGATAGAATCTTCATTGACTCCAGAACCCTCATGTTCTCTGAAACAACATGCAAAGCTCGTCTATAATAGAGATCACCCATTTTTCCTCTGTTCGGAAACAGATCAACCATTGAAACTTCGCGATAGCTACTCCTGCCAAGAATCTCAAGAGCCTTTCGTGCTTCCTCTCTTCTTGAATTATACGCGCCTCTTGAAAGAGAATGATGTACCTTTGAATCGAACACAAGAAGCGTATAGTCGCCCAGTTCCAGGGGGACATACTCATATTGCATCTTGAGAGTATCAAGGAATATCGCCTTGTTCCTACGTCCCATTACCGCCGTGAATTGATCCATAATTCCACACTTGACTCCGACAAAATCGTTCTCTGCTTCCTGAGCATAATTGTACAACTGAGTTTCGCTGAGCTTTAGATCAAAAACCGAGTTCAGTGCTACTATCAAGGCAACCTCTAAAGCGGCAGAGCTCGAGAGACCTGCTCCTTCAGGAAGGCTGGAGCGAATATCAATATCCATTCCCCCGAACTTGGCGTCAAGCTTATTCTTCAAGATCCAGATTATTCCTTTTAGATAATCGCTCCAGTCACCTGTCTTTTCAATAACACTTTCTTCGAATGACACCGGTTTTCTTCCCATGGAGCTCAGGTGAATCCGACCGTTACCATTCTTCTCAATTGACAGAAGAACATATTTGTCAATCGCGGCTGGCATTACGAACCCTTCGTTGTAATCAGTATGCTCTCCAATGATATTAATCCTACCAGGCGCAACAAAGTACCTCTTCAACTCAACACCTCCAGCAATGTACATATATGCTTTTTGCTCTATATTGAGAGAATAGCACCCCGTTGACAAAAAAACAAAGCGGGCTAATGCCCGCCGTGAAATCGCTTCTTCAGTTAATGGATACCCAGAAGGCCGTCTATCTTTCCCTTGTCAAATCCTACAATAACCTGGCTTCCTATTGTTATCACCGGAACACCCATCTGCCCACTCTTCTTGACCATTTCTTCCGCTTTGGCTTTATCCTTGCTTACATCATAGTCTTTAAAAGCAATTCCGTTTGCCCTGAAATAGTCCTTTGCTCTCTTGCACCAGGGACATGTGGGAGTAGAATATACAACTACCTTTGCGCTCATGAAATCCACACCTCCATTTACCCCCTAGGGGTATTAGTAAGTAAATTATAGAATATTTCTGCTACAATTGTCAACTGCTCGATTTAGGGAGACATGTATTCATTCGGGAGAAGTTATCAGGATTTCGCTTTATCAAGAAGCAGTTCGAGTTTCTGCAGTTGGCGGAGTACTGAAAGCTGTTGTTCGTTTACCTTCTGTCTGTTGGCAATCAGATTCTGCAGATGCCCCATAGCTACAAGCTTTGACAAATCATCGTTGTTAAGCGAGGGCTTTGAAAGAAGATCCTTCTCTGACTTCTTCCATTCCATATAGAACAGTCTCCCTGAAGGCGTCCATCTTGCGAAAATCCTCTTCGGGACAACTAGAAGAAGCCATCCCAGGCACCAGTCTGCATAGAGAACTATTGACAGCACGAGAGATTCATCTGGAAAGGAGAGGTATATCTGCCAGTTTCCAAAGACAAACTTCAGTATCATGGACCAGATGATTAAGTAGAAGATCGAAAAAACCGACATGACCGTAGAACCGAGGTACTCATAGAATCTTCCTGACTTCACGCTGCGCATCGCATTCTTCTGCCAAAGACTATAATGTTCCCTGAATTCGTTGAGCGAAACGCTGTTGTTTTCAGCATCAGGAATCTCTATTGAACCGTCTTCATTTCTCTTTAGAGACTTGATGGCCTGAAGCGCCCATTGCTGCTGCGTTGGGATTCCATTATGAGTTGCCTTCACGGATATAGAATTCTCACCGATAAATATCTCTCCGCTGTTGTGCATCTCAAGAATCGTTGCAAGGAAGCCGTTGTGATCCACTTCCTGGAATGGATTCCTTATTACTGCATTAAGAATATAGCCCGGTACATCGTAGATTCTATAACCAATTTCCGACTTAACCTGAGGCTCGACTCCAAAAAGGACAAACGTGAAGAATAAGACGAAAAAAGGCACTGCTATCTGAAACCCGATCAAACCCGAAAGAAAAGCCTGCTGGAACATGGCTATCTCGTGTTCCTTGCGAATCGAACTTTTGCTTACGGTTGTACTCACCGCGTTTGGCATAGTACTGGCAATGTTTTTTGGAAACGAGATCTTGATTTCGCCCGATGCATTTGAAAGAACAGATTTCATTCGAAGCTTCACGGAGTTTCCTTCTATCTCCACCCTGGCTTCTTTATAGGGCCTGACAGAGATATCGTCCTTTGTTATCCTAGAGATTATGGCCTCGGGTAACTCTATGGAAAGAGAGATGTCTCTGGTCATGGCATCTGAGTTTGGTTCCCAGAATCTATAGCTCAACACGGCGATATCCGTTCCTATCTCGACAACACCGGATAAACTGTATTCAGTTGTCATCAGAAACTGGGTGACTTCTTGTTCAAGAAAGATCCTCGCATCGAAGCCGCCGGGAGATGACGATATCTCTCTGACAACACCGGTTCCCTGGGAAACCTCAATAGAATACGAGTTGAGAACCGAGGGATATGATAAATGGAGTTTCTTAGTCGCTGTCCTGTTGTTGCGAGATAGCGTGTAAACTGAAAGCTCTTCAACGAGAAGCTCCCCCTGATCATTCAGTCTGGCGTTGATTTCAACCGAATCGATCTTGTAGGGAGCTGATTCCCTCCAGAAGCCATTTCCTAAGGCAATGAACATAAAAAATCCGCTGACTATCATGAATATGATAAAGAAGTACTTTCTTTCGAATTTCCTTTTCATTTCATCTCACCCTTTGTATTATACTCTGCATATGAAAACAGCTGGAAAAATGGAGGAAGAGATGCTCAAACACAAAAGACTCTTCGTTTCAGATATGGATGGAACGTTCTACCTGGGCGAGCATCTTTTACCAGGCAGTCTGGATTTCGCCAGGGCCATCTACAGACACAATTCAAGACTCGTGTTTCTAACCAACAATTCATCACGTACTCCTGAAGAATATATCAGAAAATTGGTGAAAATGGGCATCGAAAGGAGACTATTCGAGGTCTACACATCCGGGGAGGCTACTGTAAGTCTCCTCAAGAACTGCTTTCCTGGCAAGAAGGTGTATCTGTTGTCAACGCATTCAGTCCGGAAGATGTTTTTAGATAAGGGGATAGTCCTCGATGAAAGTAATCCTGATGTTCTCGTTCTGACATACGACACAGAGATTACTTACGAAAAGATCAGGAAGGCCGCTCTCTTCATAAGAAGAGGTGTTCCATACATTGCAAGTCATCCCGATATTAACTGCCCTACCGAAGAAGGCCCTGTACCGGATGTTGGAAGTCTTATTAGCCTCTTCGAGACATCTACGGGTCGTAAACCTGATCAAATAGTCGGAAAGCCGGATCCAACGATACTCAATATGGTCATGAAAGACTTCGGTTGCTCACCTGAAGAGACGGTTATGGTTGGAGATAGGCTCTACACAGATATTGAGTGCGGACTGAGAGCGGGAGTTGACACCTACCTTGTTCTATCGGGAGAAACGACCGAAGATATGATACCCGTTACACATAGTTACAGAGTTGTGCAGAACACCGGATCACTAGCAGCGATGATTGACAAAGATAATACTGTATAATTACCATAAGTTGGAGGTGATTGAATGGTCATCCTTTTCGTTGTAATTGGAATTATTGTTGTCTTAGCTCTATGGCTCATCGGGGTATATAACAATTTAGTCACCCTAAAAAAGAGGGTCGAAAATGCATGGTCGCAGATCGATGTTCAGCTCAAGAGAAGACATGATCTAATCCCGAACCTTGTTAGCTCTGTGAAAGGTTACATGAAATTTGAACAGGAAACTCTGGAAAAAGTAATGCAAGCGAGAGCAAAAGCTGTTTCAGCTCAAGGTGTGGGAGACAAGATCAAGGCAGAACAAGAACTTGGCGGCGCGCTCGGTAGACTGCTTGCAGTAGTCGAGAATTACCCTGATCTGAAAGCAAACACAAATGTATCACAGCTGATGGAAGAATTGACCAGTACCGAGAACAAGATCTCTTACGCAAGACAGTTCTACAATGATTCTGCTACCAAGTTCAATACAAAGATCGAGATCTTCCCGAATAACGCCATTGTTGGCTTCTTTGGGGGTAAATTTGAATCGTTTCCTCTCTTTGAAGTGACAGAGGCCGAAAAAGAAGCTCCCAAAGTAGATCTTTCCTTCTGAGAGCTATGTCTTTTACAGTAGATTTCTACGAAGAAGGCAGGAAGAATGTCAGAAAGACCATCATTCTCGTGATGGTCTTTCTTGCCATGATGGTTGCATTCGGCCTGATAATAGACTTGATCTTCGGTATTCTACCTATATTCACTCTTGTTTTCCTCTCCGTTGCCCTAATACAGATTCTTATTTCTCTCTCCTCAGGAAAAGAGATCGTCTTGAAATCAGTAAAAGCGCGCCCTCTCAAAATGAACGATCCAGAGGAACGACAGCTCAAGAACATCGTAGATGAACTCTCAATTGCAGCTGGAATGGGGAAACCTCCGGATGTATTTGTGATTGATGATGACTTGGTTATCAATGCATTCGCTACCGGAAGGAGACAAGAAGATTCCGTCGTTTGCGTAACTAGCGGACTTTTGAAGAATCTCGATCGTGAGGAGACCTCCGGCGTAATCGGCCACGAACTTAGTCACATAGTAAATAAGGACGTTCTCCTTATGACGCTGATCTCTGCGCTTCTTGGTGCGGTTGTGATTGTTCAATTGCTTGCCTTTAGGGCACTTATCACTTACCTGCGGTTTGGCGCTATTGGAGCGGCTACAAGGTCAAAACGCTCCTCAAAGAAGAACGACAACTCTGCTCTGCCTATAATCGCTTTTCTTGCGGCAGTTGCAGGGCTTGGCGCACTCTTCTCCTTTACTGGAAGACTCTCGTTGCTTGCTGTCTCGAGAACAAGAGAATACTTTGCTGATGCGAGAGCCGTCGAATTGACTAGAAATCCCGCAGGACTATCGAGAGCTCTCCGAAAGATCGCAACGAGTTCTGCGAAACTCCAGACAGCAAATGTGGCGACCGCTCATCTATTCATATCAGATCCTTTGAAGAGGAGGATAAACAATAAGACCTCCTTCTTCGCATCCTTGTGGAGCACACATCCTCCGATCGCGATGAGAATTTCAATACTTGAAAACAAGACACTGACGGAAATTGAAGCGGAGCTTTCCGACTATATCTGATCTTCAGCACTCCTCCCAATGTATTCACGCAAAGAAGTGA